>JAADJB010000010.1 GCA_013151035.1 Gammaproteobacteria bacterium | reverse complement strand
CTTTCATAATCCATAGCGTAGCATATCTGTGTAGCAGCTAAAGCCTTGCACTAAAGTGCATAGTTTTGACTAGCGTACTGAAACAATAAATAACAACTTGTTTGGGAGAAATGTTATGAAGTTATTCAACCGTTGGGCACTCAGCGCCCTGTTACTCACCGCCATAGGTTTTTCAACCCTTGCTAATGCATCCTTAGTCCCACGCTTGGGTGGCTTGGCTTATTACGATACCGTAGCCAATTTAACCTGGTTGGCCGATGCGAATGCAGCTGTCAATTCTACCTATGACACTTACAGTCCAAGTACTGGTCAGATGAGCTGGGCTGACGCTAATGCCTGGGCAGCAAATCTTAGTGTTGCTGGCGTGACGGGTTGGCGACTGCCAAATACGATTGATGTAGGTAACGATGGTACTACTTATACCAATCCTTATGAAGGTGTCGATTATGGTTACAACATCACGACACATAGTGAGTTATCAAACATGTTTTACAATGTATTGGGTAATACGGCGATTGTTGATACTGGCGGTAATTCACAGCCGGGTGGCCTGATTAATACGGGACCATTTAGCAATCTTATCAATGGCTACTATTGGTCAGCCACGGTATATGCGCCTAATAATGGTAGCGCGTGGAACTTCATTATGCCCTTTGGTATGCAAACCATTAACACTATCTCAGCTCCCTACTATGGATGGGCTGTGCAGTCTGGCGATGTTGGTGCCGTACCTGTACCAGCAGCAGTATGGTTATTCGGTTCGGGTCTTATTGGATTAATCGGCATAGCCAAACGAAAAAAATAAATAATAGGGGACAGACCACGGTTTTTACAGAAAACCGTGGTCTGTCCCCTATTATTCGGTTTTTTTTGATGTGATATAACATTTTCCAGAAAACCGTGGTCTGTCCCCTATTATTTAGTTGTCATTTTTTAACCACACGCAACAAACCGACTTCTACCGTTTTCACCACCACACGCTCACCTTTCGCGATTGTATTCACATCACTGCCACTGTCGATTTCGACCTTCCAGTCGATACCTGAATAACGGTAACTGCCCTGTGCCGTTGTCGTTATATCTTCCATCAAAACAAATTCCAGATCGATAATGTCACTACTGGGTTTTCGCGGCGGTGCTTTTTTGTTCTGCATCGCCATCAACGGTTTCCACAAAACAGTACTGCAGATACCGGTGGCAATACCGAAACTGGCAGTACCAGCAATCCAAGTTTCAGGTATCACGCCGGCGCTCATCAGCAGGCCGGAGATTAACGCACCCAGACCGGCAAATAAAAAGATAATGGTGGTAAAACCAAACAACAGAACTTCGGCGGCCAACATGGCGAAACCCAGAGTGATCCAGAAACCGGACATATTTTCATTAATATACTCCAGCATTATTAATTTGCTCCGGTATTGTTATCTTTATTCCTGTTGATGGAATTGATGATGGTCATCGCTTCAGCGACGATATTTGAAGCGCTGGTTTTATCATCGCTGAGCAATACCACCGATGACTCTCTGGCAATTGCTGCTTTCGCCTGAATAGCACTCTCTGCCAAATCCAGCTGAATCGCTTTTTGCCCTTTCTCTTCCATAGCGATTGCGCCGACAACTTCCAGTGCTTTTGCACGCGCATCGGCGACTGCAATTATCGCCTGCGCTTCACCTTCGGCGCGTAATATCTGCTCTTCTCTATCAGCTTCCGCCGCTAGCACAATAGAACGCTTCTGACCTTCGGCGACATTAATTGCTGACTGGCGCTCACCTTCCGATTCGAGAATAGACGCACGTTTTTCACGCTCGGCTTTCATCTGTCTTTCCATGGCTTCCAGCACGGTTCGAGGCGGTTCGATATCTTTGATCTCATAGCGTAAAACCTGCACGCCCCATGGACCAGCCGCTTCATTAATCTGCTGCACGATATTAACGTTCAACGACTCACGCTCTTCAAAGGTTTTATCCAGTTCCATCTTGCCGATCTCGCTGCGCATGGTGGTCTGCGCCAGCTGCATCACCGCATACACATAATTATCGACACCGTAAGAAGCCTTGTAGGGATCCAGAACTTTTAAATATAAAACGCCATCAACCACCAGGGTTATATTGTCTTTGGTAATAGCCCCCTGACTAGGCACATCGACTGCCTGCTCTTTTAATGAGCGGTCATAAGCCACCTTGTCGATAAAGGGCATCAGAAAATTCAGACCGGCTATCATGGTTTTATTGAATTTACCGAAACGCTCGACCACAAAAGCGCGATTCTGCGGCACAAATCTAATCGAAGACTTCACCAGTACGATACTCAGTACGGAAAAACCTACCCAGAAGTTAAAGATCAGGTCGAAAATATCAGTCATGAAAACCCCCTTATTTAAGGCTAAAATTTAGCTTGATTGATAATGACCACTATCCATCAAAGTTTCAAGTTTAATAATAGGTAATAATAGGGGGCAGACCACGGTTTTTATTGATGTGATATAACATTTTCCAGAAAACCGTGGTCTGTCCCCTATTATTGCGATATAACATTTTCCAGAAAACCGTGGTCTGTCCCCTATTATTGAAAAGCCATATTGTTGGTAGAAGTCTTTTGCCTGTTCACTAATAGGATCAACAACCATTGCATAGATGGCAATTTCATTGCTTACACCAAGTGTGCGTTTAATGGCATCCATCAGCAGCATTTTTCCTACACCAGCACCTTGTGCCTTTTCAGAAACGGCCAGTCTGCCCATTAATGCAGCTGGCACAGGATGTTTGGGTAATTTACGAACTATATTTTTGGGAAGCTCATTGAGTTCAATTGATAATATACTCAAGGTGTAATAACCAACGATAGTACTGGGTGAATCGTGTGTGGTCGCTATAAAAACCCTGCTGATCCTGCGCTTTACATCTTGCTTCGATTGTTTCTTTAAATAGGTATCGAGCGGCTCGGAACCACAGGTAAATCCTTGTCGATCATGCGTTGTTTTAAGGGGCTCTATGACCCAAGGCAGGGGGGCGGTCATTTAGACAGTATACGCTGCTCATGTTCCTGAATGGTTTTCTCTGCTTGAGACAACGCACTATTTAGAACAAATTTACTGACGGTCTGACCTTCAAAGCTTGCAGCACGTTCAAGCACTAGTTTTGCATTGTGCTTAAGACGGAGGTTAATCCGTTCATCTTTGGGTTGCGCAGCTGAACTCATGATCAGTACCTCATTAGATTGTTACTCATTGATATATGAATATATGTACGTCAAAATGGTGCCTTTGTCAATGTGGCGTATGCCTATAAGGGGTGATTCATGTCTCGGATCCCAATGCCCACAATAACCCTTTCGCCTTACTGCGCGTCTCCTCCAGCTCACGCACAGCAATGGAATCTGCAACAATCCCCGCTCCTGCCCGCAGACTGAGTTGTTGCTGCTGTCGTGACAGGCTGCGTATCAGGATATTCAGATCCATATCCCCATTGCGGTTAACATACCCCATTGAGCCGGTATAAGCCCCCCTGCCTTCTTGCTCCAGCTCTGCAATAATCTCCATACAGCGCACCTTGGGACAACCGGTAATGGTGCCACCAGGAAACACCGCACGAAAACTATCCGCTGGACTGATGCCGGGGCGCAAATGGCCGCGCACATTTGACACAATATGATGCACATGGGCATAGCTCTCCAACACCATCATCTCATCCACTTCAATACTGCCAGGACGACAGACACGCCCTAGGTCATTGCGCTCCAGGTCAAGCAACATAATATGTTCTGCCTGTTCCTTGGGGTGGTTTAATAACTCCTCTGACAAGGCCTGGTCGATTGTTCCCTGTGCATTTCTGGGACGAGTACCCGCGATAGGACGGGTCTCGATCAAATCCCCTTTGACCCGAACCAGACGTTCGGGTGAGGAACTGATGACCGCGCCCCAATCTCCCGTTGCCAGCCCATTAAAGGGGCCAGGATTATTCTTACGTAAATAATCATATAGGGCAGTATTAGAAATTGCTTCATCAATAACAGCATTCCATTGCCTGGACAGATTAACCTGAAAGACATCCCCTGCCCGGATATATTCCAGGATGGTCTCAACAGCCGTACAATAAGAGTTGCCATTATCCTCATGGAGCTGAATAGACAGCGCAGGTATCTCTAGTGCCTGTTCGCCTGCCCGCAGCACATCCTGCTCCATCAGATGAATATTATCACTACCCTCTTTCTGTTCCGCCATCAACCAGCTCTGATGGCGTTGTCGATCATGCAGGATCGCACACGGAAAACGGGTAGCAAATGCTGTGGGCATAACCATTGACGGTGCAGGTAAGGATAGACCGGGTTCAATCTGGGCGGCTAATTCATAGCCCAGATAAACAAACCAGCCCCCGAGAAATGGAAGTTCAGAGTCTATAGAGGGTTGCGCATATTGACCTTGCCACCATTGATCAAACGCTGTTAGAAAATCATTGCCTTCGGTTGCTGATGACTCACCGGTTAAATCGCCTTGGGCATTCAGGGTTAAGGTTTCTTGTGGAAAGGCAAACAGAATATCGTACTGACCTTGAGGGCCGGCACTCACGCTTTCTAATAGATGGGGATAACGCTGAGGATCTTGATGATGCAGCTTGAGCAGGTCGACTGCAACATCAATGCGGCGAATAGTCACCGCGTATTGGTTGACAGAAGACGGGGTCGGCATGCGTTCAGGCTTAGCGTAGACGACTCAAAACAATCGAACCATTGGTGCCACCAAAGCCAAAGGAATTGGAGATGGCATGATCAATCTTCATCTCACGCGCACTGCCGGGTACAAAATCCAGATCACACTCAGGATCAGGGTTAGTCAGGTTAATCGTCGGTGGTGCTACCTGATCACGAATCGACAGAGCGGTAAACACGGCTTCGATGCCCCCTGCTGCCCCCAGCAGATGTCCGGTCATGGACTTAGTTGAACTAATGGCAGTGTGATAAGCCGCATCCCCTAAAGCACCTTTAAGTGCCTGCGTTTCAACGGCATCACCCGCCGGGGTTGAGGTACCGTGGGCATTAACATAATCCACCTGATCCGCATTGATCTCGGCATCACGCATCGCACTTTGCATACAACGTTTAGCACCATCACCACCGACCGATGGCAAGGTCATGTGATAGGCATCACCACTCATGCCGTAACCACTGACCTCGGCATAGATTTTCGCACCGCGTTTTTTCGCATGTTCATACTCTTCCAGCACCAACACACCCGCACCATCGCCAAGCACAAAACCATCGCGATCCTTGTCCCACGGACGACTGGCATGCAGCGGGTCATCATTGCGTGTCGATAATGCCCTTGCCGCAGCAAAACCGGCCAGACCGGCGCGTGTCGTGGCACGCTCGGCACCGCCAGCAATCATCACATCGGCATCACCGTAAGCGATCATACGTGCGGCATCACCAATACTATGGGTGCCCGTGGTGCAGGCTGTTACGATGGCGATATTAGGACCCTTCATACCATACATGATCGACAGGTTACCCGAGATCATATTGATGATGGTGCTGGGCACAAAGAAAGGCGAGACCTTGCGTGGCCCACCCTTCAGGTAGAGATCATAGTTTTTTTCAATCGCACCCAGGCCACCGATACCCGAACCAATGGCAACACCGATACGCTCGGCATTCTCTTCTGTCACTTCAAGTCCTGAATCCTTGATCGCCTGACAACCGGCAGCAATACCGTACTGGATAAAGGCATCCATCTTGCGGGCTTCTTTCTTTGACATATAGTCAGTGACTTCAAAATTCTTGATGGTGCCACCAAAGCGCACTGAAAAATCAGTCACATCAAATGCGGTGATATTCTCAATGCCACTGTTACCGGCAAGAATATTACGCCAGGATTCCTCAACCGATAAACCCACGGGAGAGATAATACCCAGACCTGTAATCACGACACGTCTATGAGAAGAAGCTGGTTTCATCACTGATTACCTTAAAAGATGAATGCAAAAAACAAATGCAAAAAAGGCCGCACGCGGAACATCCGTGTGCGACCTTGATCGGATTAAATTAACCCAGATTAGCGTTGATGTAATCAATAGCCAACTGAACGGTGGTAATCGTTTCGGCCTTGTCATCAGGGATCTCGGTTTCAAATTCTTCTTCAAGTGCCATTACTAATTCTACTGTGTCCAGAGAATCTGCGCCCAGATCGTCTACAAAAGAGGAGCTGTTGGTCACCGCATCGGCATCTACACCTAATTGCTCTACAACGATACTCTTAACGCGTTCTTCAATGTTGCTCATGATTTTTTCATCCTGTGTTTTAGAAGTAACCGATATTAACGGCTGCGGGCGATATTTTCGATAAAGGTGATGCAATATGCAAGTGATTTACATCATTTTTATCATGGGAAAAAACCCTTACTCTGGTTAAAGTTAATTAAAATTAATAAGTTACGCAATGTAGTTAATCTTGATTATTTTATAGATAAACTCTCATTACAGCGTAATACGAGGCCTTAAGCCATGTACATACCACCATTCACATGCAAGGTGATTCCGCTAATATAAGCCGCCTCATCCGAGGCCAGAAAGGCCACTGCATTGGCGATATCACTGGCAGCACCTAATTTACCCAAGGGAATCTGGGTTAATAACGCGGCCTTCTGATCTTCAGGTAAGGCACGCGTCATATCCGTATCAATAAACCCTGGTGCCACCGTGTTAACGGTAATACCACGTGAACCAATCTCACGCGCCAGCGATTTGGAGAAGCCAATAATACCTGCCTTGGCGGCTGAATAATTGGTCTGTCCAGGGTTACCGCTGACACCCACCACCGAGGCAATATTAATAATCTTACCCGATTTTGCCTTCATCATAGGTCGTAGACAGGCCTTGCTCAGACGATAAACTGAACTCAGATTAGTATTAATAATATCATCCCACTCATCATCCTTCATACGCATCAGTAGATTATCTCGCGTAATTCCGGCATTGTTTACCAGGATAGCCGGCATACCGCTATCATCTTTCATGCCCTTCAACAAGGCATCAATCGAGGCCTGATCGGTGACATTAAGCTGCTGCCCCTGCCCCTCAATGCTCGCCTCTTTCATATAGGCACTAATGGCTTGTGCGCCCTTGTCTGATGTTGCCGTACCGACGACATAGGCACCGCGCTTACCTAATTCCATAGCAATCGCTTGTCCAATACCCCGACTAGCCCCCGTCACCAATGCAACCTGTCCTGTTAATGTCATGCCTGTTCTCCCAGTTTTTCAAGTGCCTGATTCAGACTAGCGGAATCCAGTACCGGCATGGCCAGCATGGCCTTATCAATACGTTTATTCAGACCGGTTAATACCTTACCCGGCCCCGCCTCAATCAATTTATTAACACCATTGTTCGCCATGGATTGAATGGTATCGACCCAACGCACCGGCTTATATAATTGCTCAATCAACAAGGCACGTATTTCATCAGGACTCGTATGCTGAGCCGCATCCACATTCTGTATTATCGGCACCATGGGTTGAACCATATCCACCTTGTTAACCGCATCGGAAAAACGCTGTGCGGCTTCCTGCATCAAAGCGCAATGTGAAGGTACACTCACCGGTAATGGCAAGGCACGTTTGGCACCCGCCTCTTTCATTGCAATCATAGCGCGTTCAACCGCTGCCGTGTTACCCGCAATAACAACCTGACCCGGCGCATTAAAATTAACCGCCTCAACCACCTCATCCTGTGCCATATCAGCACAGACCTGACGCACCTTGTCATCATCCAGCCCCAGGATAGCCGCCATCGCACCCACCCCTTCTGGAACTGCTTGTTGCATACAATGGGCACGTTCTGCCACCAATGCCACCGCCTGTTCAAAGGGCAAGGCACCGGCACAAACCAATGCCGTGTATTCCCCCAGGCTATGCCCCGCCATTGCGATAGGCATCACCCCATTTAATGAACGCCATACATTCCACACCGCAACCCCGGCGACCAACATTGCTGGCTGAGTATATTCAGTCTGATTGAGTTTTGTCTTATCGCCATTTTGCACCAGATCCCACAGATCATAACCCAATACATCCGAGGCATCAGCAAAGGTTGCCTGCACCCGTGGAAAGGTCTGCGCCAGATCCGCCAGCATACCAATAGACTGAGAACCCTGACCTGGAAAAACAGCGATCAAATCGAAACGTCTATTTTCTGTTGTCATAATAATTCCACCATTGGTGCGTAGTACGCACCCTACCTATCTCAAACGGTAGGGTGCGTACTACGCACCAAAACCCTGGTGCGTGATACGCACCCTACCCCAACTTATGCGGTAACAATATAATAAATCCGAGAGTATCAATACCGAAT
The DNA here is from genome assembly GCA_013151035.1 of Gammaproteobacteria bacterium. Classification (NCBI taxonomy): domain Bacteria; kingdom Pseudomonadati; phylum Pseudomonadota; class Gammaproteobacteria; species Gammaproteobacteria bacterium. The sequence goes on along the minus strand of JAADJB010000010.1, from coordinate 83,898 downwards.
CAACGCCGAACCCCAGGTGAACCCTCCACCAAAGGCCTCCAACAACAGCATTTCACCACGTTGAATACGCCCATCACGCACCGCAACATCCAATGCCAAAGGCACCGAGGCAGCCGAGGTATTACCATGCTGATCCACCGTCACCACCACATGATCCATCGACATCTTTAGCTTTTTTGCTGTCGCATTAATGATCCGGGTATTCGCCTGATGCGGTATCAACCAATCAATATCCGATTTTTCAAGATTATTCGCCGCCAGGGTTTCGTCAACAATACGTCCCAGGGTATTCACTGCCATCTTGAATACCTCATTGCCCTTCATACGAATAAAGGCCTCACCATTCTTTAATGAGTCATAGTCATCGGAGATACCCCCCGAGACTGTTAGCAGACTTTCATATTGACCATCGGCATGCAGATGCGTGGATAGGATACCCGGCTCTTCACTTGCCTCAAGGATAACCGCACCCGCACCATCGCCAAACAGGATACAGGTGCCTCTGTCGTTCCAGTCAACAATATTGGAAAGCGTCTCTGCACCCAGCACTAATGCACAACGTGCCGCACCGGTCTTAATGAATTTATCGGCAATCCCCAGCGCATAAACAAAGCCAGTACAAACCGCCTGTATATCAAAGGCAGCGCCACCACTAACACCCAGACGTTGCTGTAACAAACAGGCAGTACTGGGGAAAATTCGATCCGGGGTGGTTGTCGCGACAATAATCAGATCAATATCATCGGCATTTTTATTCGCCGCTTCCATCGCCCTGATGGCTGCTTGTTCGGCCAGATCACAAGTCGTTTCATGCTCCGCAGCGATATGACGTTTCTCAATGCCGGTGCGCTCACGAATCCATTGATCCGATGTCTCTACAATTTCTTCCAGATCGTGATTGGTTAAGATTTTTTCTGGCAGATATCCGCCGGTACCCGTGATACGTGAATACATAAGCTAGTCTTCCAAGCGTTCTGTGAGTAAGCGTTTCAACTCACTCTTGATGTGTTCCGGGACGGCTTTTTCAACCTCATGGATAGCAACATTGATCGCATTCTCAAAAGCAAATACATCGGCACCGCCATGGCTTTTGATGGCGATCCCTCTTAAACCCAGAAAACTGGCACCGTTATAACGGCGTGGATCAATCTTACGTTTAAAAGCTTTTAATACCGGAATTGAAGCCAGAGCTACCAGGCGTGTCAGGATATTACGCATAAAGCTCTGCTTCATATAAAAGCTGATCATACTCGCCAGACCTTCACTGGTCTTTAATAATATGTTGCCAACGAAGCCATCACAGACCACGACATCGACATCACCCCGATAGATATCATCCCCTTCAACAAAACCGATATAGTTGAGTGAACTCTGCTGCAACAATTTTGCCGCATCCTTAACTTGTTCATTACCCTTGATCTCTTCTTCACCGATATTGAGCAGACCCACACGCGGATTATCAATGCCATCAATATCACTTGCCAGCACCGAACCCATCACCGCAAACTGAAACAGTTGTTCCGCAGTGGAATCCACATTAGCACCCAGATCCAGCACCCAGGTATGCCCGGTGGTCGAGGGCAAGGCAGAGACAATGGCTGGGCGATCAATACCCGGTAAGGTTTTTAACACATAACGCGCAGTCGCCATCAAAGCGCCGGTATTTCCGGCACTGACACAGGCATCCGCAAGCTCATCCTTGACCAGGTTGAGCGCGATACGCATGGATGAATCTTTTTTGAAACGCAACGCCTTTGAAGGTGACTCATCCATCTCTACTTTCTCAGAGGCATGTTGTATGCTTAAACGCGAGGCAAAGGTATCCCCACACAAGGCATCGACACGCTGTTGCAAAGAGACCTGATCGCCGACCAGGATAATATGGATAGTTGGATTCTTTTTGAGAACCGCTAATGCAGCCGGTATAACCACATCAGGGCCATAATCGCCCCCCATTGCATCAAGGGAGATTGTAATGTGTTCAGTCATAAAAGACATCACTGAGAGGAGATGTCATCCCCGCGCAGGCGGGGATCCATTTGTTATTGCAGGCGTTCAATCGTTATCGGTATCAATGATCTTGCGGCCACGGTAGTAACCATCCGGACTGATATGATGACGCAGATGAGTTTCACCGGTAGTGGGCTCAATAGATAGTGTCTTTGCGGTTAAACTATCGTGTGAACGACGCATTCCACGTCTTGATGGGGTTTTACGACTCTTTTGTACTGCCATGACGAACTCCTGATACTCTAAATAATCACTTTTGTTTCAATTGCGCCAGCGCTGCAAACGGATTCACTCTTTCCTCTGTCTCCAGTTCTGGCTCTAAATTAGTTTCTATCCCTTTTTCAATCTGCACGCAATCTTCACCAGCTGCATGCAACGGGACATCGGGTAAGGCGAGAATAATCTCATCTTCAACCAAGGTCTTCAAATCCACTTCTTCCTTGCCACTCACGTATGGATCATATCGTTCCGGTAATAACTTGATCTCCGCCTCAGTGGTAACAAAGGCAACACACAAGCTCACATCAATGTGAGTCGCCATCGCCGACAAACAACGCTGACAAATCGGCTGCACCTCACCACGCACATAACCGTGAGCAAAACGCACCCCTTCCGTGTCGACGCCAAATTCCAGCTCAAGTTCAACCCCGCCTTCCCTGTTTGCCAATAGAGCCCCCAGGCGATCCATACCCTTAAGCCCAAGTGTCCCATTAATCAAGCGCTTGGAGCCTGTATACGAAACCGGATCAAAGCGTATTGGAAGACGATCTAACATAGCCGGCCATTTTATAGCGATGAGGCTACGCTGTCAAAAGAAAAGCGTTATAAATAAACGAGGTGGCGTAATAGCGTGCGCACTGCACACCAAAACCATGATAATCAACGCAACCATCGCCTCACTTCAGACAAATATGTACAAAACTAACTGCAAAGACATTAATAACCCAATCAATAACAAACAATCTCACGCAACAATGAGGTCGCATAACACCCTGCGGGTAGAAAGAATGTCATCTGTAATACATCCCCTTCAATATCCCAGGACAAATTCTCAACCCGCAGACGCAGAGAACGACGATCCTGTTGTAGCCCGGCCTTTTCCAGGCCCGTTCTAAAGGTCTCAAGACTATTCAGTAAACGCTGCTCCATCTGCAGGCATTCACGCTTACTTTCTGGTTGCCCCTTACCCCATAACGGCCCTGTTGGATTGATCTCCATTTTGTCAATGCGGGCGCGTGTTGCATCATCCATACGTCCGATAATAAAGCGACTCTTGCTCGCAGGTGATTGCAACCACTCACCATCCATTGCCTGATTCCAGTGGCCATGATAGACCCGGTAGCTTAATACCTTGTTGAACAGGTAAGAACGTGCAGCGGACAGATAGATGCCGCGTAGATTTTTAGCCGGTCTAAAGGATGAGTCAGTAAATAATTGTTGTGCACAAAGCAGGTTATTACCGTCATGACCAAAGCGCTGTTCGCCAAAATAATTAGGGATACCCTGTTGCTGAATCGTCTCCAACACTGTTTCCAGTGCCGGGATATCACCCTCAAGTTTACGCACACAGATAGTAAAATCATTCCCCTTCAGATTACCCCGGCGCAGCCCGGAACGATCACGCACAGACTCCAGGATTTGCACATCATCCGATAACAATGCCTGTAAATCCGGTTCAGCCTGTCCGTGCAAATGAATGGAAAACCACTGTTCTGTTACCGCATTGCGATCCTTCTTGCCGGCATACTGCACATCATTATTCTTGATGCCTGCGATCTTGATTAATTGCTGTGCAATCCAGTCCGTATTCTGATTACGTTTGCGAATTTTTAACCAGAGAAAATCACCCTCACCCTCCGGTTCATACCGTGGTATTTCAGTAACATGAAAGTCCTCCGGTTGTTGTCGAATCACCCCTTGTATAAAAGGGCCACCATGGGCCGTTGGCCATTGCATCGGAAAGGCTGACATCAGACGTTTTCTTCCAGTAACACAACCGCGAGAGCAGCAATACCCTCTTTCCTGCCGGTAAAGCCCATCTGTTCAGTCGTAGTCGCCTTAATATTGGTCTGTGCGCTATCGATATTCAGATCGTTGGCAATATGCTGCGACATCGTTTCAAGATAAGGTGCCATCTTCGGTGCCTGGGCAATAATGGTTAGGTCCAGATTATGCACCCGATAACCTTCTTGCTGAATGGTGTCATTAACATTACGCAATAACTCGCGACTATCCACATTGGAAAAGGCAGGATCCGTATCCGGGAAGTGCTGACCAATATCCCCCGCCCCTGCCGCCCCTAACAGGGCATCACACAGCGCATGTAGTAATACGTCACCATCCGAGTGAGCACGCAAACCCCGTTTATACGGTATCATCACCCCGCCGATAATCAAATCGCCCGCATCATCTGCAAAGGCATGAGCATCAAAACCTTGTCCTATTCTCATGTTGATTAATCCTGATCCTTTTCCTGAAAGGCTTTCATATCCTTTCTTAAATCCCCTGAAAACACGTCGACATGCCCGGTAATTGCATCCTGATAGCCATTTAAAATAGCCTGTCGCAATTCGGCTGATTCCAGTCTTTCTTTTTTTTCATGAAGTTGCATATTCAATATCCACCAAATTTCAATAACTCTGCCCCTTGAAATCAAATTGACAGATCCTTATGTAAGGACTATATTTCTTACATATATCTTACTTTTTGGAATAATCAAGCAATGAAAACCACCAGACTCTCCAGCAAAGGCCAGGTCATTATACCTAAACCCCTACGTAGCGCACATCATTGGGATACAGGACAGGAACTACTTGTGATTGATACCGGTGATGGGATTTTACTCAAACCCAAGGCACCCTTTGTGGAAACACATATTAATGAGGTCGCATCCTGTTTACAATTCAAGGGTAAGGCTCGGACTCTAAAGGATATGGAGGCCGCGATTGCCAAAGGGATTCAGGAACAACATCAATGATTGCTGTTGACACTAATATCATTATTCGATTCCTGACCCATGACGACGAGCGGCAATACAAAAAGGCATTTGCTATCTTTAATACCCAGGAGGTGTTCATACCAGATACCGTTATCCTGGAAACCGAATGGGTTTTAAGATATGCCTACCAATTTTCACCGGATAATATCTGCAATGCACTAATAAATTTATCGGGATTAAAAAATGTTCATCTATCCAACCCTGTCTTTATTGCTCAGGCACTTGAGTGGCACCAACAGGGTCTGGATTTTTCTGATGCCCTGCATTTAAGTCAGTGTCAGCAACATACAAAACTCTACACCTTTGATAAGGACTTTTCTTCCAGGGCACAAGGTTTAACAAACTGTCAGGTTGATTTGCCTTGAGTTGGTATTGGTGCGTAGTACGCACCCTACATGCGTTATATCCGTCCCTGTTGTTGCAGATAATAGCTTGCCAGTTCGAGATCTTCATTGCGGGTGATCTTTAGGTTATCACCATGCCCACTAATGAGTCTGGGCTGATAACCACAATACTCCATCGCTGAGGCATCATCGGTAATCACCACCTCAGCATCTATTGCCTGTTGCAAGGCCGCCTTTAACAAACCATAGGGGAACATCTGTGGGGTCAGTGCATGCCATAAGTGGGAACGATCAATGGTCTTGTCGATAGGCTGATGCCCGGCGCTGGATTGGCTGCTGGACTGTTTAATCGTGTCACGTACCGGGAGTGCGAGGATGCCACCGACGGGATCATTAATTAACTGATCAATCAACAAGGAAAGATCCTCACTGCGCAGACAAGGGCGGGCGGCATCGTGTACCAGTACCCAATCATTATTATCGGCATAAGGTGTTAGTGCATGCAAGGCATTAAGGACTGAATCACAGCGCTCGTTACCTCCCTCAGTGGTATAGACCGGGATATTAAGCTCCGAGGCTTGCCAGTATTCATCCTGTGCCGAGATCGCCACCATGATACCTGCTATGCGTGGGTCAGCACTAATGGCATCCAGACTATGCTGGAGTACCGTTTTGTTACCCAGGGTAAGATATTGTTTTGGTGTGCCTGCGCCCATGCGTCTGCCTGCTCCGGCGGCAGGTATGATGGCCCATAGTTTTGTTGATGAATTATTTAATGACATCGTACCAGTATCGTTGAAAAGTTCACTCAAGAGACAGGATGTGCTCTTCTTTAACAGAGACCGTCAGCCGCATGGACGCGGCTGTCGAGCTTACATGGATGTATTCACAGCGTGTCTCTGTTAAAGAAGAGTGCCTCCTGTCTCGTCCTTAGCAGTCTCTGGCTTTTGGCAATATGGTGCGTAGTACGCACCCTACGGCTCCTGCACCGGTCGAATAATCTGATAAAACTCTTCGCCTTGCTTGATCATCCCCAGTTCGGAACGCGCCCTTTCCTCAATCGCTTCCTGTCCTTGCTTTAGATCCTGCACCTCGGCAGTTAATGCCTGATTACGTTCACGTAGACGCTTGTTCTCGGCCTGTTGCGCCTCAACCGAACGCTTGAGGCGCCAGACCTCTTCCATGCTACCTTCACCCGTCCATAGAGAATACTGCAAGAGACCTAATAGCACGATAAGAATTGTAATCAGCCACCGCACTATAATAAAAACCTAGCTGATCTGTGCAAAGGCACCGCGACCGGCATAGCTTGCTGCACTACCCAGTGCCTCTTCTATACGAATCAGGCGGTTATATTTAGCCACCCGATCCGAGCGAGAGAGTGACCCGGTCTTGATTTGGTTAGCAGCCGTTGCCACTGCAATATCCGCAATCGTAACATCCTCGGTCTCACCCGAGCGATGAGAAACCACGGCGGTGTATCCTGCCTTAACTGCCATATCAATCGCTGCCAGGGTCTCGGTCATAGTGCCGATCTGATTCGGTTTAATCAGGATAGAATTAGCAATCTTTTTGTCGATGCCTTCCTGCAAGATGGTCGTGTTGGTGACAAATAGATCATCACCCACCAGTTGTATCTTGTCGGCCAGTTTGTCGGTCAGAATCTTCCAGCCATCCCAGTCACCCTCATCCATCGCATCTTCAATGGTCAGGATAGGATATTTGTTTACCCAATCTGCCAGATAATCAACAAAGCCTGCGGCATCGAATGAACGACCTTCAGAGGCGAGTACATATTGACCATCCTTATAGAATTCTGAACTCGCGGCATCCAGTCCGAGGAAGATATCCTTACCGGCACTAAAGCCCGCCAGATTAATTGCCTCAAGAATCACCTCAATTGCCGCTTCATTGGATGACAGATTAGGGGCAAAGCCACCCTCATCACCCACGGAGGTATTCATACCCCCCTTCTTTAATACCGATTTCAGTGCATGAAACACCTCGGCACCATAGCGAACCGCCTCACGGAAGTTATCTGCGCCCACTGGCAGGATCATAAATTCCTGTAGATCAACACTGTTATCAGCATGGGCACCACCATTGATGATATTCATCATCGGCACCGGCAACTCATAGGCATCCTTGTTACCCAGGTACTGATAAAGATCCTGTTGATTATCTTTGGCTGCTACCTGTGCTGTGGCGAGTGAAACCGCCAACAAGGCATTGGCACCGAGGTTGGATTTATTATCCGTACCATCCAGATCAATCATCGCCTGATCGATAGCCGCTTGATCATTGGCATCCATCCCTAGCAACTTAGCCTGGATTGGGCCATTGGCATTGGCAACCGCCGTTAATACCCCTTTACCACCGTAACGAGAACCATCTTCATCACGCAATTCAACTGCCTCACGTACACCGGTGGATGCACCGGAGGGAACAGCTGCGGTAGCGCAGACCCCGGAGCTTAATTCTACATCGGCTTCAACCGTTGGATTACCACGAGAATCAATGATCTCTCGTGCGCGAATTGCCTTAATCTGACTCATTATTACTCCGTATTACAATTAATTACAAAACATTGTTAATGTAAATACCACAATATTTACAGGGTTGTTTCAATAAAGCCTGCGGCCTTAACCGTGCGATCAATCTCGATCAAGGTCTGTAACAAGACTTCCATCTGTCCTAGTGGCCAGGCATTCGGGCCATCACTCAGTGCCACCTCAGGGTTTGGATGCGTTTCCATAAACAGACCGGCGACCCCTGCGGCAACAGCAGCGCGAGCCAATACCGGCACATGTTCACGTTGACCACCGGATTTTGTGCCCTGCCCACCGGGCAATTGTACCGAATGGGTGCCATCAAATACTACCGGGCAGTGGGTCTCACGCATGACTGCCAGCGAACGCATATCCGAGACCAGGTTATTATAGCCAAAAGATACCCCACGCTCACATACCATGATCTGTTTATTACCCGTTGCCAGTGCCTTGTTAACGACGTGTTTCATATCCCAGGGTGCGAGAAACTGTCCCTTCTTGATATTGACCGGTTTGCCCTGACGCGCAACCGCCTGGATAAAATTAGTCTGACGACAGAGAAAGGCCGGGGTTTGTAGAATATCAACCACCGAGGCGATCTCATCCAGTGGGCTATCCTCATGCACATCGGTAATCACAGGTACACCGATCTCCGTCCGTACCTTTTCCAGGATACGCAGACCCTCTTCGACACCCGGGCCACGATAACTATCCACCGAGGAACGATTGGCTTTATCAAAAGAGGATTTATAGATAAAATGAATACCCAGTTTGTCGGTGATGGTCTTGAGCTCCGCAGCCGTCTCCATTGCCAGTGCTTCGCTTTCGATCACACAGGGGCCAGCCAACAGGAATAAAGGCTGATCCAGCCCCACCTCTTTACCGCATAGATTCATTCAATAATCCTCCTATTAGGCTGTACTCAGGCATTTTTGTTATGTTGTTTGGCGGCATTAATGAAGCCGGTAAACAAGGGGTGCCCACGGCGTGGGGTCGAGGTGAACTCGGGGTGAAATTGACAGGCAAGAAACCAGGGGTGCGCCTTGATCTCCACCATCTCGACCAGATTATCATCCATCGAGGTTCCCGATAGCGTTAACCCGGCTTGACTCAAGGTGTCTCGATAACTGTTATTAAACTCATAACGATGGCGATGACGTTCCTCAATAACCTCTTCCCCATAGGTGTTTCTAGCCAAGCTACCTTCTTGCAACTGGCACTTCTGACCACCAAGACGCATGGTGCCACCGAGATCAGAATCCTTATCACGTTTGATCAACGTACCCGCCTCATCTTGCCACTCGGTAATAAGTGCAATCACAGGATCGGGGGTGTCGGCCTTGAATTCAGAACTATGCGCACCTTTAAGACCAAGCACATTACGCGCATATTCAATCACAGCAACCTGCATGCCTAAGCATATACCCAGATAAGGCACCTTGTTTTCACGTGCATAGCGTACCGCTTCAATCTTACCTTCAACGCCCCGTTCACCAAAACCACCAGGAACCAGGATGGCATCCATCCCATCCAGCATAGCGGTACCTTGCTGTTCAATTTCTTCGGAATCAATATAGGTGATATCGACCTGGGTTAGGGTATGAATGCCAGCATGAATCAGTGCCTCAGAGAGCGATTTGTAAGACTCAGTAAGATCCACATACTTACCCACTATCGCTATCTTGATTTCGGATTCAGGGTTTTCCTTGTTATGGATCACATGCTCCCATTCAGAGAGATTGGCATCAGGCACATCCAGACCAAACTTATCCACTACGATCTGATCCAGTTCCTGTGCATGTAATAACAACGGGATCTTGTAGATGCTATCAACATCCACCGCTGAAATTACCGAACGTTCTTCGACATTGGTAAATAAGGCAATCTTACGGCGTTCATCATCCGGTAAGGGGCGATCACCGCGACATAACAGGATGTCCGGCTGAATACCGATGGATCGTAACTCCTTGACCGAGTGCTGGGTGGGTTTAGTCTTAATCTCACCCGATGCAGCGATATAAGGCACCAGGGTTAGATGCATGAACAAGGCCTTATCATGGCCGCATTCCACACCCATCTGGCGGATCGCCTCAAGAAATGGCAGGGATTCAATATCACCAACGGTACCGCCGATCTCGATCATCGCGATATCGGCATCGCCCGCACCCTTGATAACGCTACGTTTGATCTCATCGGTGATATGCGGAATCACCTGCACCGTTGCCCCCAGGTATTCGCCCCGGCGTTCCTTGCGGATCACATTTTCGTAGATCTGGCCGGTAGTAAAATTATTGGCCTGGCTCATGGTGGTGTTTACAAAGCGTTCATAATGCCCCAGATCCAGGTCAGTCTCGGCACCGTCATTGGTGACAAACACCTCACCATGCTGGAATGGACTCATTGTGCCCGGATCGACATTGATGTAAGGATCGAGCTTTAATAGGGTAACTTTAAGACCACGAGATTCGAGCAAGGCGGCCAACGATGCCGCAGCAATACCCTTGCCTAAAGAAGAAACTACACCGCCTGTAACAAAGATGAATCGAGTCATTGAAATTGGATTCCAGAGAATGGTAAAAGCACCACAAGACGGGGGTAAAGATTAACAGATCAGAGGACGTAATGGAATGGGAGAAGCTAATAAACCGGGGACAGACCACGATTTAAAACCGGGGACAGACCACGATTAATTGATACAATTAATCAGATTTAGGTAATTAATCGTGGTCTGTCCCCGGTTTACCTATTTTATTCAATGCAGGTGCACAAATTCTTTTGAAAGGCCATTAAGCGAACTAGAGAGCTCATCCAACGTCTGACTGATTCGCCCCTGTCCTTCAAGGGTATCCACCGTCAGTTCGCTGATTTCATCCACGGATTCAACACTGCCGCCGATATTGTTCACCAGAGAGGTCTGTTCGCTGGTTACCTGGCTAATACGGGAACTCATTGCGTGGATTTCCTTGACTGAAGTCAAAATGGACTCCAGAGCAGTACTGGTCTCACCCGCCTGTCCCACCGCCAGATCGGCACGTTCACAACCCACATTCATAATATCGACGGCCTTGCGTGCCTCTGTTTGCAGGGTGGAAATCATGCCTTCAATTTCCTGAGTAGAATCATGGGTGCGAGTCGCCAGCAAACGAACCTCATCAGCAACCACAGCAAAGCCTCGACCCTGCTCACCGGCGCGTGCCGCCTCAATTGCTGCGTTGAGTGCCAGCAGGTTGGTTTGATTAGCAATCGACTTGATCGCATCCAGAATGCCACCAATGCGCTGTGATTCCTCATCAAGAGTGTTAATAATTGCCGCCGATTGGGTGATCTGTGAAGCTAGTGCCTGAATAGAATCAATCGTTCCACTCACGATCCGACGTCCTTGTTCTGCATTTTCGGTAGCACCATCAACTGCACCCACAACCAGGTTGGCATGTTCATCAACCTGGGTGGCACTATTACGCAAATCATCTATTGAACGGGTAAGTGAATTAATCTCATTGCGTTGATGCACAACACCATTGTTAGTCAACATAACAGAATCGGCCAAATCCTTTGCGGTTCCAGCCAAGTGTCCTGACGAATCCAGCATACGTCCGGCAATGGCTCGATTCTGGTTCTTTAGCATCTCCAACGCCAGGGCAATCTCTGCCCCCTCGTCCTGAACACCGACAAAGACCTCTTGAGCCACCGGGTTTTGCACAATCGCACGCGCCTGAGTAAGCGTTGAACGTAAGCTGGATAAGGAAAAATAAACCCCGGCATAACCCAAACCAAATGAAACAGCCGTCAGTACAGCAATCATCATCAAGGAGAAACTGCTGACAAGTAACGCAGCGACCAGCCATGGAAGAAGGGCCGCCAGCAAGGTTACCATTATTTTTTGTTGTATTCCCGGTTGCGGAAAACGCAGATGCCAAGGTAATTTTCCCGCATTCAGATCCTGATAGAGTTTTTCTGCACGTTTGACAACCGCTTCATCCGGGCGACCACGCACCGACTGATATTCATGGACCTTTCCATTTTTCTTGATCGGCATGACATAGGCACTAACCCAGTAAAAATCACCATTCTTACAACGATTTTTAACAATACCCATCCAAGGTTTTTCTGCCTTGAGTGTTTTCCAGAGATCCTCAAAGGCAGCCGGAGGCATATCCGGGTGGCGGACTACATTGTGACTTTTGTTGAGCAACTCATCTTCTTCAAAGCCACTAATATTATGAAATTTTTCATTGACGTAGGTAATCTGCCCTTTAAGGTCAGTGGTTGATATAATAACGTCTGATTCATTCAGCTTTATCTCGTTATTAGTCACGGGAAGATTACTCTTCATTAAACACTCCTGATTAATTTAATATCCACAAAATTCACCTTAATCTTCGGCAAATCGCTCAAAACCTTTATTATCTTGAGAGGTTAACCGATTAAGCTTGTAAATTAAAGGGGTTAAGGAGTCAGGACTTGATCCTATGGTGCGTAATACGCACCCTACCCTGATTTCCCAAACCCTTCGCATACACCTAGACCAACAATCAGTGCCAGTTGATTATTCACATAGAGCAAGGGAATACGGCTACGTTGCCAGGGCGGGACATTCCCTTCCTGGAATAGATGTTTAAGCGACTTGCTGCACCCTGCCCCGGCCACACGGCAACGTTCCCCACCCTGACGATAACGAATTTCCAGAACGGTGCCTTTCAATTTATCCAGATCCAGCCCCTGTTGTGATAATTCAGCTAATTGCAAGAGGGTACCATTAGCCAGTTCAACACGGCTATGACCATCCCAACAGATGACCTGCGTCACATCATGTGGTGACAAAACCTGCATAATATAGAGATCATCCTGATAACGCCTGACTTCGACACCGCGCCACTGTAACAGGGGCTGACTATCAATACTTGCCTGAACGACAGAATATTGCAGCTGATCTAGTATCGCAGCACTCGGAACAGGCATGCCCTGTTGTTTAATCCAGTGACGTAATAGATTTCGTTGTTGCGCAGGCGATAAGGCACATAATTCGCCAATGGATAAAATCAAGGGGTCAGAGCTCTTGATTCTCAGGCGGGAACCTATATTCATATTTTCAAGAGCTCTGACCCCTTGATTCTCTAGCAGTTCGTTGGCCTCGGCCATGTGACGTGCGGAACGCGATAATAAATGAGGCATTGCTGGCCAACGCGCTCTTAGCTGGGGCATTACTGTATGGCGTAAATAATTTCGATCAAATCGGGTATCGCTATTACTGGGGTCTTCAATCCACTGGAGCTGATGAACGGTGGCATAGTCCAGCAATTCATCGCGCGTGTTTGTCAATAGCGGACGTAGATGCCAGCCTTTGGAAAAACGGCTTTGTGCCGGCATTGCTGCCAGACCTGGTACACCACTACCCCGTAATAGCTGTAGCATCAGGGTCTCGGCCTGATCATCGGCATGTTGTGCAGTGAGCAGGATATCGCCTTCTGCCATATAGCCTGATAAGGCCTGATAACGTGCGCTACGCGCCGCCGCTTCGATACCTTCTTCGGCGACAGTATCAAGACTCACGGTAGTCGATTGATAGGGGATGTCTAACTGTTCGCAGATGCGGGCACAATGCCTATCCCACTGTGTGGCATCGACATGCAGGTCATGGTTGATGTGAATAGCCTTTAGTTCGCTTGCTAATTGTCCCCTGATACAAGACAAAGCATGCAGTAAGACATGAGAATCCATGCCACCACTATAGGCAATCCAGATGTGTGGGGCCTGTTCATGCCCGGACAGATTACCCAGCAGTGTTTGTGCATCAAAGGGCATACCAGAAAGAACTAGCGGTCGTTGTAGTGACCGTAGCCCATGAGTCGTTGGTAGCGCGAAGATAACAACTGATCAACCGGGGTACGTGCCAGCTTATTGAGTTGCAATAACAAGGCCTGTTTCAATGTGTTTGCCATTGATTCAACATCACGGTGAGCTCCGCCTAAGGGTTCTTGAATGATTTCATCGATGAGGCCTAATTCCTTGAGCCGACCCGAGGTAATACCCAGTGCCTCAGCAGCTTCCTCGGCTTTTTCTGCACTACGCCAAAGGATGGTGGCACAACCCTCGGGAGAAATCACCGAATAGGTGCTGTGTTCCAGCATCAACATACGATCCCCAACGCCAATCGCCAGCGCACCACCCGAGCCGCCTTCACCAATAACCGTGCAGATAACCGGCACCTTGAGTTCAGCCATAACAAACAGGTTACGCGCAATCGCCTCACTCTGATTGCGTTCTTCGGCACCGACACCCGGATAAGCTCCCGGGGTGTCAATAAAGGTGAGTATCGGCAGATTAAAACGCTCCGCCATCTTCATTAAACGCAGGGCTTTACGGTAACCCTCTGGACGTGGCATACCAAAGTTACGCAGTATCTTTTGTTTGGTATCGCGCCCCTTTTGCTGACCAATCACCATCACCGGGCGGCCATCAATGCGTGCAAGACCGCCTACAATAGCGTGATCATCCGAATAGGCTCGGTCACCGTGTAGTTCTTCAAAATCAGTGAATATACGTTGGATATAGTCCAGGGTATACGGGCGTTGTGGATGCCGTGACAACTGTGAGACCTGCCAAGCCGTAAGTGACGAAAAAATAGAGCGCGTCAGGCTTTTACTTTTATCTTGCAGGTGAGCAATCTCTTCACTGATATTGATCTCAGCATCATCACCGACATAACGCAGCTCCTCTATTTTAGCTTCGAGTTCAGCGATAGGTTGTTCAAAATCAAGGAAATTCAGGTTCATTTTTTCGATCCAAATATATCAATAATAAGCATTCTACAGGGTTGTTAGTCAGATTTATACTCCATAAGCACCTGATCCAGTTCGGGCATTGCCCTTAGACGGGTAATCAACTCATCCGATGGATGCACCAACCAATCGCCACCCAACTGAAGACGTGCGGCCGCCTGTGTATTCTGGTAATCGACACAGATTCGACATTTCCCCTCACGATAGGGTTGCAACACCTCGACTAAGCGAGAGACAAAGGTAGCATCCATACTAATCGAGGTGAAAGAGAAAGAAAGACACTCAGCATAAATTTCCCGTGCCTCACTTAACTCCATAATCTGTTCTGCACTAACCTGATAATTACCACCTGAATAGTCATTTCGATCCAGTTTTCCACTGATGACCAGAATCTTGTCCCGTGCCAGAATTGCCTGGTATTGCTCATACATCTTGCTTTGAACCCGAACCTCGATACGCCCGCTACGATCATCCAGGGTCAAAAAGGCCAACCTACCCCGATTATTCTTTGGATTAATCACACGCATATCAATCACTAGACCGGCAACCAGAGCGATACTACCCTCCCGTGCGCCAGTCATCAGATCAACGATCCGTCCAGAGATGAATTGAGCCAGTTCATCCTGATAACAGGAAACAGGATGTCCCGTTAGATACAGCCCCAGGGTATCCCGCTCACCTTGCAGACGAATGGTTTCATCCCACTCATCAATCTCAAGCGTTTGTTCTTCTTCCTCAACAGTCTCATCCACATCACCACCACCAAACAGATCATTCTGACCTGCCAGATCATCCCGACTTCGTTGTTCAGCCAGGCGTAACGAGGAGGGTAATTGCTGCATCAAACTGGCACGATTGGGGCCAATACCATCCAGGGCACAAGCACGAATCAGGGCATCCAACACACGTCGATTTAATTTTTTCAGATCAACGCGCTGACATAAATCAAACAAACTACCAAACGACCCATTCTCCTCGCGTTCCTTGATCAAGCCTTCAATAGCCGCCTGACCCACACCCTTGATAGCACCCAGACCATAAATCACCTGATCCTTGTCGTCTGCTTTATTCACGGTAAATGCGTAGTAAGAACGATTAACATCCGGTGGTACCACGTCAATATCCATACTGGCACAATCATCAATCAGGGTGACCACCTTATCGGTATTATCCATATCCGCCGATAAGACTGCCGCCATGAATTCCGCCGGATAATGCGCCTTCATCCAGGCCGTTTGATAGGCAACCAGTGCATAGGCGGCAGAATGTGATTTATTAAAACCGTAACCGGCAAACTTTTCCATCAAATCGAAGATATAGGTGGCGACACTCTCTTCCACACCACGCGCCGTGGCACCCTCGGTAAAGATGGTGCGTTGTTTCGCCATCTCCGAGGCCTTCTTTTTACCCATGGCGCGGCGCAGAATATCCGCACCACCCAGGCTGTAGTTGGCGAGCACCTGGGCGATCTGCATCACCTGTTCCTGATACAGAATAACGCCGTAGGTTGGTTTTAATATATCTTCCAGATCAGGATGCGGATAAACAATCCTGGCACGACCATGTTTACGTTCAACAAAATCATCTACCATGCCTGATTGCAACGGCCCCGGTCGGAACAGAGCAACCAATGCCACAACATCCTCAAAATTATCCGGTTGCAGGCGGCGAATCAGATCCTTCATACCACTGGATTCAAGCTGGAATACCGCCGTCGTATTACACGCCTTTAACAGATCGAATGAGGCCTTGTCATCGGTCGGGATCAGATCGATATCAATGGCATCCAGCCCCTGCTCTGCACGTTGTCGATTAATTGTCTGTAACGCCCAGTCGATAATGGTCAGGGTACGCAGACCCAGAAAATCAAACTTGACCAGACCCACCGCCTCAACATCATCCTTATCAAACTGGCTGACAATACTAGTTGATCCCTGTTCACAGTATAATGGGGTAAAATCTGTAAGTTTAGACGGCGCAATAACGACACCACCGGCGTGTTTACCGGCATTCCTTGACAGACCTTCCAATGACTTTGCCAGGTCAATCAGTTCGCGCACCTCTTCCTCATCGTTGTACTTCTCAGCCAACTGAGGTTCCTGCTCCAGCGCCTTATCCAGTGTTATACCGATCTCAAATGGGATCAGCTTAGCGATGGTATCGACAAAACCATAGGGTTTCCCCAACACACGTCCTACATCACGCACCACTGCCTTAGCCGCCATTGAGCCATAGGTTATTATCTGGGACACCTTTTCCCGGCCATATGTTTGTGCCACATACTCAATCACACGATCTCGACCTTCCATACAGAAATCGATATCAAAATCTGGCATCGAGACACGCTCAGGGTTAAGGAAACGTTCAAACAAAAGATCAAATTCAAGTGGATCCAGATTGGTAATGGTCAACACATAGGCGACCAGCGAGCCCGCACCCGAGCCACGTCCTGGCCCAACCGGGATGGCATTGTTCTTTGCCCAGCGAATAAAATCAGCCACAATCAGGAAATAACCGGGGAAGCCCATCTCGATAATAACCCCAAGCTCAATCTCCAAGCGTTCATCATAAGGTTTACGCTGCTCTGTAAATCCCTCACTGGAAGGATCGAACAGGACAGCAAGCCGTTTTTCTAACCCGGCCCAGGCCTCGGCACGAAAGAACGCATCCATCGTCAAACCTTCCGGGACAGGAAAATCAGGCAGATAATTCTTGCCCAGAGTCAGTTCCAGATTACAACGCAGGGCAATCTCAACGGTGTTTTCAAGAGCTTCTGGCAGATCATCAAATAATGCCAGCATCTCCTCTTCACTGCGTAAATACTGCTGACTGGTGTAGTTATGTGGCCGATGGGTATCATCCAGAGTGCGTCCATCATGGATACAGACGCGAGCCTCATGTGCTTCAAAATCATCGACATGGATAAAGTGAACATCATTGGTCGCAACTACGGGTATCCGTTGTTGCCCCGCCAGTGTAACAGCGGCATGAATGTATTCTTCTTCATTGACTCGACCCGTGCGCTGTAGTTCAAGATAATAGGCATCAGGGAATAGTTGTTGCCATTTTTGCAACAAGTGCCCGGCGAGTTCCTGATTACCTGCCAGCAAGGCACGACCGACATCCCCTTCACGTCCACCGGAGAGCGCAATCAAGCCATCACTATTCCCGTCCTGTAGCCAGGCCTGCTCGATAATCGGGATGCCATTATGCTGTCCCTCAAGATAGGCGCGTGAAATCAGCTCGGAAAGGTGTATATAGCCACCACGATCCTTACACAACAACACCAACCGGTGGGGGTGCCTGATATCCTGCTCATTATGTAACCAGAGATCCACACCAATGATCGGCTTGATCCCCTTGTTGATACAGGCACGGTAATATTTAACCAACGCAAACAGATTATTTTGATCAGTTATCGCACAGGCAGGCATTCCCGTATCAGCAAGGGTGGCGACCAGATCAGGTATCCGCACCACACCATCAACAAGGGAATACTCTGAATGCAAACGTAAATGGATAAAACGAGGTTTCATGCGCGAATTTTCATGTATTGTCGCGTGATATTCAAGCAGATAATTTATTGTATACAAGACTTGCTATAAATCAGTAGAATAAGCACCTGAATAAATAGAAAATAAAAAATGGGGCTAGCAAACAAGGCAATGATTGAACGCATTTATCGTTTCTTCATGATCGAGGCGGGGGAACGTGAAAGGTTTTCACACTTTTTACTCATCTTCACGCTGTTAGGTTGCGGCATGTCACTGGGTCGTGGCTCGGCTGAGGCTATGTTTTTTAAACGCTTTGGTATCGAAAATCTACCTTATACCTATGTCCTGTTAGGCTTGGCTCTGTTCGTTGTATGCCTGATCTATGCCAGCATTGTTGACCGCATCAGTTCTGAAAAACTGCTCAAAAATATTATTAACATATTGCTTGCGGTATTACTTCTATGTTGGCTAGTCATATCATTCGCACCCCATGAGGGCATTTATCCGATTTATTACCTGTTGTATGAAATTACCTCCGAGATCATACTTATCCATAGCACACTCTATCTAAGTCAGAACCTTGATTCCCGACAAATCAAACGTCTAATCCCGATAATACTGGGGGGGATGCAGTTAGGTGCCATATTAGGCGGCTCTTTACTGGCCATTAGTGCCCAGTTTATTGCGGTAGAACATATCCTGCTGTTATGGGTCATAACACTCATTATCACCAGACAACAGGTACAGCGCTACCACACAAACCACGGTACATCGCCCTATTTCAGACCCTTGCGCAGAGGTCGTGGTGCCTTCAGTCAGGCACTGCAACAAATTAGTGAAGGGCTTTCATTTGCCCGTTACTCTACCTTGCTGAAATTCATCCTGCTGGCCCTGTTTTTTATGGTGATCAGTTTTTATATCCTGCACTATGCCAGCAATCGAATCTATATTGACTACTTCACAGATGAGGCTTCCCTGACCTCGTTTTATGGTGGACTCTCTGCCATTACCGGTATCATCGCCCTGTTCTTTCAGTTGTTTATCACCAACAAACTGATTCACCGCAAGGGTATTCGGCTAGTTAACCTAATATTTCCTGTCTTTATTACACTCAGTTTTTTACTGTTTAATTTCAGCTACGCCCTGCCCGCTGCCCTATTTGCCAGTTTCAGCAAGGACAGCATCATGCCCGGCTTCAGAAATCCGGTACACAATCTATTTTACAATGCGCTCCCTGCCCGCCTGCAGGGTCGATCAAGGGCATTGGGAACAGGGCTAATATTGCCTCTGGCACTAATCTGTGCGGGTCTTTTTCTGTACCTGACACAACAAGGTTTATCGGCACAGTCTTATTTAATTATTGGTCTGCTTACCTCCTCAGCCTATTTCCTGTTTGCCCTGAAAATGAATAAAAACTATGCCTCCGCACTAATTTCCAGTCTACGCAATAAACTCTTCATCCCGGATCGCGAGATTCATCAATTAAGTGATGATGATAGCAACAAGACCTTTGATATCCTGTGTCGAGCAACCCAGCATGCGGAACCGGACATCCGTTTTAGTGCAGCAATCAAGCTACTCAAAATTAACCCACAACGTGCCATCTCAACCGTTCTCGAATCCCTGACTGGCATGGATATGGCGCAACGTGATCAGTTGATTAAATATATGATGCCTTTACGGATAAAAACCATCCGCAAACAATTATGGTCCGAGATCAGAGATGGCGATGAACACCTGAGATCAACATCCCTGCGGGCATTATTTAACCTGAAAGATAACACTGCCAAATCAATGATTCGTTCATCCATACGCAGCAATAGTTCACGCATTCGTACTGCAGGAATCTTTGGTGCCTTGCACTACCCCATCGAATCATTGCAACAGACGGCCCTTGATGAGTGGAAAGAATTACTCGAAAGTGAGAATAAGCACGAGATCCTTGCCGGACTGGACCTGTTGACATTCTATCCACGCACAGAATTTAGCCAACAACTAAAAAGCCTGATCCTGGTTGATAATTATCGTATCCAGTTATTGTGTGTTAACGCACTATCACTGTGGCCAGAACATGAGATAGAGCCGTTTTTATTATCACTCCAGGGGCTTGCCCAACATTCCGCCCCGGAGATCCGTAAAATCACAATGACGATATTAGGTAAAATTAATGCCAATAGTAGTCGACAAATTGTAAGAGCGGCCTTCGAGGATGAACACCCGGATGTCCGTACGGCAGCAGTCAGCACCTTCTTCAGCCCCGCATACTGCAATATCAATATTGTCGACTGGCTATTAAGCTCACAGGCCTCACCTCGCGCTCAGTCATCGGTATTAAACACCTTGATACAAAGAGAACCCGAGCTTCCTGTTCTGCGCCGGATTGCCTATAAAAAAGCAAAGGATGCCGCCGCTTTCTTTGCCGCGAAACATACACTAACAAATACACACCCGAGTGACTATGCCACTCGCGTGCTGCAATTATTGCTGGATGAAAGAGCCTCACAATTACTCGACTTATCTCTCTATGCCGTCTCTCTTTGTGAAGATCCAACAGCTGTTGCAGTCATCCGCGCAGGTTTAATCAGCAATGACCAACAACACTACGCGAATGCACTGGAGGTGCTGGAGTGCTTTTCAGACCAGTCTTTAAGCCAACTATTGCTATCAATTCTAAATAATATGAAGCACGATAACAGTATGGACTCTAACAAAGAGCATCCTCTATTCACCAACCTGCATGATATCATTCAGTGGTGTCAGACATTTGATGACCCATGGTTATTTCATTGTGCAAACAAGATAAAGACCCAGGAGCCTGCAAGTCATGCCTGATATTATTGAGACCATTCCGGATTTATTCGAACGTGTTTTAATGCTTAAACGTTCCGCGGTATTCTCCGAGGTTAACACTGATACTCTGCGCATTGTCGCCAGAGAATTACTTGAAGAGACTTATATACCGGGTGAACGAGTATGTGATATCGATGATCAGGGCGACCAGATGTATATTATTGAATCCGGCAAGATTGGTATCTCAATCAATCCCGACCCTGCGATCAAAGATTTCCTCGCAATACTTGAGGCTGGTGAATGCTTCGGTGAAATGGGGATGCTGGATGATTTGCCACGTTCTGCCACCGCTCATGTCATTGAGAAATCGCATCTACTGGTTCTGGAAAAGGCCTGCCTGCGCGCCTTGATCTCCCGTTTTCCTGAACTGGCATTAGGTATACTACGAAGTATGAGTTTGCGTCTTAGAGAGGCAAACAAACTTATTAAGTCTTAAAGGGATCTATGGATTCACCCATGAACGCAACCTATAAATCACACATAACAATATTTTTTTTGCTGATTAGCCTACTATCAATAAACACAAACAGCCTTGCTGAGGATAACGATAAACATTATTCCCCTGTTGGTTTTTTTGATATTCATGTCTGCCACTGGCCCAATCGCCCTTTATTTCTGCTCACCCTTTTCTCGACTACTCATTATCAGGATATTGAATCCATCCAGGTCTATGCCCCTGATGATCGATTGCTGACAATAATTGGCATGGAACGATACAGAATTATCAAAGATAACAAACACGCCGATAAGCGTGTATTCATGAAGCAGGTAGAGCTATCTAAAAAGCCATTAAATGGCTGGTACAAGACACTCGTCACACTCAAAAACGGGGTTGTTGATGAGACTCGCGACTACGTTATTATCAAACGCATGGACAAACCGAAAGACCTGCAACCGGCTCATGGTACTGAGCTTACCGCTCCGGTTTCTCATCTCAGTTGGTCAGCGGTTGATGGAGCACTGTATTACCAGGTGTTTATCCGCGATTTATGGGATGAAGAACGATTGATATTCACATCAGACTTACTTGATAAACCCTATGCCGAATTGCCCTTTGGACTTATCCAGGCCGATGGTTGGTATGAATGGAAGGTGCACGCACGCGATGTTAATGAAGACCCGTTACTCGGCGATTTTAATCATGGTTCATTATCCTCTGTCCATCAATTTACAACGGCAAATCAGTAACCCTCCAAACAGCGCCTGACCGGTGCAAATGACCGACGATGTATTACAGTAACCCCAAGCACTTGCAAGGCCTGTAGGTGTTGTTTAGTAGGATAACCTTTATGGCTGGCAAAACCGTAACCCGGATATTTTTCATCCATTGCCACCATCTCATGATCACGTTCTACCTTGGCAATAATAGAAGCCGCACTGATACAGTTCACACGCGCATCCCCTTTTACCACTGTCTGTAACGGGCAATTCAACTCCGGTGCCTTATTACCATCAATCAGGGCATACTCCGCAACCACTGATAGACTATTCATCGCACGCTGCATGGCTAACAGGCTAGCCTGCAGTATATTGATGTCATCAATCTCCTCCACCTCAGCTCGTGCAATCGACCATGCCAGTGCTTTCTCCCTGATCTTGATATTCAACTGTTCCCGTCGTCGTTCAGTCAAACGCTTGGAATCATTGAGCCCGGCAATTGGATTATTCGGGTCAAGAATCACCGCAGCCGCAACCACCGGCCCCGCCAATGGCCCACGCCCGACCTCATCAACCCCGGCGACATGTAGCCCCTCTGGGTACTCAACGGGTTCAAATTCCATTGTAACTCTCCTTACTAAACACATAAAAAATGAACTGTGAAAATGGTGCGTGATACTCACCCTACTGATCAAGATGGTCAGCGGTTTCTTAACAGCTCAACAATTCTGTTAACTGCCGCCTCACTCGCATTATTACGCAAAGCCGCATGAATTCCTAAAAACACCTGCTGCAATTCAATGCGTCGTTGTGACGAATCAAGATAAGGCATTAATGCTTCAGCCAGCGTTTCCGCACACACCTCATCCTGAGTAATTTCCTGCACAATCATTCGACCTGCCAACAAATTGGGTAATGAATAAAAGTTTGTACGAATAAGCCGACGTGCCAGCCAATAAGTAAAAGGAGCCAGACGATAGGCAATCACCATCGGACGGCCAATCAACAAGCACTCCAGGGTTGCCGTCCCCGATGCAATCAATACCGCATCAGCTGCCGTCATCGCCAACTGTGATTGCCCATCAAGAAGAATAAAACGGGATTGATTTTCTGATCCCGATAATTTTTCCTGAAAACAACGGCGTGTCTTCTCATTAGTGAACGGCACCACAATTTTTAAATCAGGGTGATGTTGAATACAACACTCCGCAGCTGCAATAAAATCGGCTGCCAGCGCCTCAATTTCACTCATGCGACTACCCGGCAATAAAGCCAACACTTTCGCCTCGGAGTTGATTGATAATAATCTCTTTGCCTCATTCTGATCACTGGACTCAGGGATTTCATCAGCAAGTGGATGCCCGATAAAACAAGCGTCTACATTATGTTTACGGTAAAAATCCACCTCAAATGGGAACAGCGTTAGCATCAGATCAACACTGCGCGCAATTTTTTTAACGCGATATTGTCGCCATGCCCACACCGAGGGACTGACATAATGAACTGTGGGTATACCTATTGACTTCAAGCGACGTTCAAGCCCCAGATTAAAATCCGGCGCATCAATACCAATAAACACATCGGGGGGATTCATCTTAAAATACTGGAACAGTTTGCTACGGATAGAAAGTAATTGCGGCAAATGAGCCAATACCTCCACCAGCCCCATTACAGACAACTGTTCCATCGGGAATAGTGTTTTACAACCCGCCGCCATCATCTTTGGCCCGGCAATACCGGTGATCTCAGCATCAGGAAAACGCTGTTTCAAGGCTTTAACAAGCCCCGCACCTAAAAGATCACCTGATGCCTCTCCCGCAACCACACCTATACGCATCATAGAAAAAACACGACCATCCCCTACCTACACTCAAGAGAGATGAATCGCTCCTCCTTAACAGAGATCGTTGCCCGCATGGACGCGGGCATCGAGCCTACAGGGATGTATTTACGGCGTGTCTCTGTTAAGGAGAAGCGATTCATGTCTCGAACCTAACGAACAATACTTCGGGATGTTTTTTTCAAAAAACAAATAAGCTGCTGACTCTCATCACAAGATGCCTGCTGCTCCAACGCCTCAATAGCCTTATCCAGGTTCTGTTTGGAACGGTACAGAATCTTATAAGCCTGTTTTAATTCCGAAAGCACTTCAATCGATACCCCACTGCGTTTCAGCCCTTCACTATTCAAGCCATGAGTCCTTGCCGGATTACCTGATACCATCATATAGGGCGGCACATCCTTACCAATCGCCGTACCCATTGCAGTAAAGGCATATTCACCAATCGCACAAAACTGATGCACCAGGGTAAACCCACCCAGAATGACATGATCAGCAATAGTGACATGTCCCGCCAGGGTGGCATTATTTGCAAATATAGTCTGATTACCAATGATGCAATCATGGGCAATATGAACCGAGGTCATAATCCAGTTATCATCACCAATGCGTGTTACGCCCTCGTCCTGTATCGTGCCACGACTAATGGTGACATATTCACGAATGGTATTGCGATCACCAATCTCCAGGCGGGTGTTCTCTCCTGCATATTTTTTATCCTGCGGCTCATCACCAATAGATGAAAACTGAAAGATACGATTATCTCTGCCAATTCGGGTGGGCCCTTGAATGACAACATGCGGACCAACCCAGGTGCCATCACCCAGTTCAACATCAGCACCAATAACCGAAAAAGGGCCAATACTAACCCCCTCTCCGATTATTGCGGATGAATCAATAACCGCACGGGCATCAATCAAGCTTCGACTTCCCGTTCAGTACACATAAGATCCGCAGTCGTCACGATCTTACCTTCTACCGAGGCAATACCTTTGAATAACCAAATGCCACGTTTAACCTTGGTCACTGTAACGTCTAGATCCAGACGATCACCCGGTTCTACAATATTTTTGAACCGCACCTTATCGATACCCACCAGATAATACAGACTATTCTTGTCTGCATGCTTTTCCATGGTACGAAAGGCGAGTAAGCCTGTGGCTTGAGCCAGTGCCTCAATAATCAAGACCCCCGGCATAATAGGTTTTTGTGGAAAATGCCCGCTAAAGAAGGGTTCATTATAGGTTACATTTTTATAGCCTTTTAATGATTCATGGGGTACAAATTCCAGTACACGGTCGATTAATAAAAAAGGATAACGATGAGGAAGATGCTCCATAATCTCGTTAATATCCAATACCTTATCCATGCTATTTCACCTAATATGTTAATTAATTATTCAGACGACCTTTGCGTATCATTTTATCCAGTCGACGTAATCGTGCATTATTCCTTTGCCAGAGTTCCTTGCTTTGTACCGGCATACTGGATGAGTATTCTCCAGCCTGAGTAATGGATCGACTCACCAATGACATCGCCGTTACGGTAACGTGGTCAACAATCTCCAGATGTCCGAGTATACCCGCACCACCACCAATGCGGCAGTGTTTTCCTATGTGTGCACTACCTGCAATTCCGACACAACCCGCAATCGCGCTATGATCACCAATCACTACGTTATGAGCAACCTGAATTTGATTATCCAGTTTTACATCATCACCCAGGATAGTATCATCCAATGCGCCTCGATCTATCGTGGTATTAGCACCAATCTCAACATCATCACCAATAGACACCCCGCCAATCTGGGGAACCTTTAGCCAATGATCCTTATCCCATGCCAGACCAAAGCCATCTGCACCAATAACCACACCGGGGTGAATAATCGCCCGTACACCAATGCGAACATTCGAGCATATCGTCACATTCGCCACTAAGCGACTATTATCATCAATGCTGACATGATCGCTAATAACACAGGATGGGCCAATCTCAACACCCGCACCAATACGAACATTTGAACCAATAACACAGTTCGCCGCAATGCTGACATCGGCAGCAATATCAACGGACTCACCCATAATGGTTGACGCATGAACCCCGGCCGAACTCTTGCTGCGAGGATTAATTAATTCAACAACCCGGGCATAAGCCACATAGGGGTCTTTTACCACCAGTGCAGACACCGGACAATCTGCCAAAAACTCTTCTGATAATATAATGGCAGCAGCCTGGGTCTCTGCCAGCAGTGATTTATAATACGCATTGGATAAAAAACTAATATCCTTGCTTGTTGCCTGTTTCAGGCTTACCACCGATTCAATATCAACAGCCCCATCATCGGTATGCAATTCAGCACCAATCGCCTGAGCTAATTCAGAAAGAATCAAAGTCATTTCCCCGAAGTTTACTTACGTACCTTAAAATCCTTTTCCAGCGCCTTGAGCACCTGATCGGTAATATTAATTTGTTTACTGGCATAAAAGACACCATCCCCAACGATCAAATCGAATTTATTACCCTCAGCAAAATCAACGACCGTCTCATACAGGTTTTTCTGTAAGCGGGATAATACGTCATTACGTCGCAGAGTAAGATCCTCACGAAATTCTTCACCCGCACGTTTTAATTCACGTTTACTGGTCAATATACCCCGCTCAAGTTTAGCACGCTCAGACTCACCCATTACCGCACCATCTCGCGCCAACTGGTCTTCCATTTCCTTCAGGCTTCTTTGCAGGGAAACCAGTTCTTTCTCTCTCGGACTAAACTCATTTTCCATCTTGCTTTGAGCAACCTTGACCTGCGGTGCCTGTTCCATAAGACGCGCAAAATCAACATAGCCAATACGGGTATCAGCCGATACCAAATGCGTACTTAACAGAAAGGCAGCAATAACCAATAAACTTTTATTAAATATTTTCATTAGATCTCCTTAATATAACTAATCAAAGGTTCCTTAAATTAAAATGCGGAACCCATGGTAAACTGGAACACCTGCACATTATCACCCGGTTTATCATTCAAAGGGTTGGCAAAACTAAATTGCAATGCTCCCATTGGTGATAACCAAATCGCAGAAAGTCCGGTAGAATAACGTATTTCCCCCGCATCAAAAGAACTCACATCCTTATACACATTACCCGCATCCAGAAACGCACTTACACGAAAGGATCTAACCTCGGGGAAAAATGGAATAGGAAATATCAGTTCTGCATTACCCACAACCTTGAAGCTACCGCCATAAGGGGTTGCACCCCAACCAGGAGCCGGTGTGTTTTTGGG
This sequence comes from Gammaproteobacteria bacterium, assembly GCA_013151035.1. NCBI lineage: Bacteria > Pseudomonadati > Pseudomonadota > Gammaproteobacteria > Gammaproteobacteria bacterium. The sequence goes on along the minus strand of JAADJB010000010.1, from coordinate 56,591 downwards.
GCCCAGTGAATAATCCTGAAAACCACGCACCGAACGCACACCACCGGCATAAAAGTTCTTGATAAAGGGCATGTTATCGAAGGTTCCATAACCATTACCAACGCCGACATCACCATTCAATGACAGCGTAATGTCATTGGTTACTGGCACATAAAGCAGGTGACGGTAAGTCATTTTATAATACTGCAAGCCTATACCTGGCACCGTAAACTCCGCACTAGCCCGTTGTAACATACCGCGTGAAGCAAAGATACGACGATTACGGGTATCATGCGCCCAACTGGCATTTAAACGGAAGGTGTTGAATAGGCCGCCATGTTTGGCAATAAAACCAGTAACCTCCAGAGGTGAACCGCTACCCGCTATAACCTCCAGATTTTCAAAGCTCATATCAAGGTTGATTCGATCATATTCATTAATGGGTAGACCAAAACTGACGTTGCCACCCATACTGTTAGTGGTATAGGCTGATAGCGATATAGTGCTAAGATTAGTCTCTCTCAAATAAGCACCAAACCCTCGACTAACACCATCAACCGTATAATAGGGATTTAAGTAGGAGAAACTATAAACGGTATTGTATTGACTATTGTTAAATTCGAAGCCCACCCGTTTACCGCTACCGAGGAAATTATTCTGACTCACACTAGCATTAAGTAGAAAACCTGCCGATTGCGAGAAACCAAAGCCCAAGGATAGATTGCCAGAAGAACGTTCAGACACGGTATAGTTTACATCCACTTCATCGGTTGCACCCGGAACCGCAGGCATCTCAACGCTGACACTATCAAAATACCCCAAACGATCAATTCGAACCTTGGATCGTTCCACCTTATCTGCCGAAAACCAGGCCCCTTCCATCTGTCTGAGTTCGCGTCTTAGCACCTCATCCCGAGTACGGGTATTGCCCTGCATATTAATTCGACGCACATAAACACGCTTACCTGGATCGATAAACAGGGTGACCGCTATTTCTGCCTTATCATCATCCATTTCAGGTATCGTATTAACATTGGCAAAGGCATAACCCTTAGTACCCAGAAACGCACTGATTTTCTCAATACTTTTAGCAATATTACTACGTGAAAAAACATCCCCTTCATTGATCAGAACATAGGGGAAAAGCTCTTCTGCATGAACCACCAACTCTCCCGCCAACGTAACACTACTAATATGGTACTTAGCACCTTCCTTTATATTAATAGTGACATAGATATCGCGTTTATCCGGTGATATTGTTACCTGTGTTGAGGTGACACTGAATTTCACATAACCACGATTCAGATAATAGGAGCGCAGTGTCTCGATATCAGCAGCCAGTTTCTGTTTTGAATAATCATCGACATCTGTCAGGAAGGAAAAAGTTGTTGGCTCACTTAATTCAAAATTGTCCTGTAATACTTCATCATTAAAGGCCGTATTACCAATAATATTAATATGTTTTATCTTGGCAGCCTGACCTTCCACCACCTCAATATGAATACTCACTCGATTACGCTCCAGAGGTGTTACGGTGCTCTCAATCTTAACTGCGTACTTGCCCTGACTGAAATATTGCTGGCGCATTTCCTGTTCAACCCGTTCCAGCATTGCGCGTTTGAACACACGACCTTCAGCAAAACCAACCTCTTTCAAAGATGACAGTAAGGCCTCTGTATCAATATCATCATTACCATTAAGACTAATCGCTGATATTGCCGGGCGTTCACGCACCACCACCACCAGCACTCCGCCATCTCTTTCTAAGCTGACATCCTTGAAAAACCCAGTGCGAAATAATGATCGTACTGCCTCTTTGGATGAATCCGCATTAAAGTAGTCATTGACCCGTATCGGTAAATAGGTGAAAACAGTACCTACCGATATTCTTTGCAGCCCTTCAACACGAATATCCTTAACCACAAAATTGCCAACAGCCCAGACCTTCATGCTTATTGCCAACAACAATATAAAAACCAATGATATTCGACCCCTCACTGGGACAATACTACAAAATCCGGTATTCATAAAAAATCTCTATTAATTAACTAAAACAATCGTTGCAGATCATTATATACAGCCAGCCCCATCAACAACAGCAACAGGGATATTCCCAGTTGTTGCCCCCAGGCCTGAATTGAATCAGATACCGGGCTCCCCTTAACCATCTCGATAAGATTATAAAGCAAATGACCACCATCCAGCACAGGTATTGGCAATAAATTTAATATCCCCAAACTGAGACTGATAATAGCCAAAAAGGAAAGAAAACTACTCAATCCTCTATCTGCACTTTTACCCGCATAACGAGCAATCGTGATCGGACCACTGATATTCTTTAATGAGGCCTGCCCCATCAGCATCTGCCCGAAAGTTCTTAATGTCAGACTGCTCATTATCCAGGTCTTTTTCAATGCCATAGGAAAGGCCTCTAACACAGGATAACGCACCATCTCGATCATCTCGTTATACAGATTATCAGGCACATCAACATAGGCTCCAATCCGACCTTGTGTCTGTTCGCCATCAATGATTGATTCTGGTATCAGATTAATATTCAGTTGTTGACCATTTCGTTCAATCACAACATCCATCTGTTGCCCGGGATGTGTCTTGATCTCATCGACAAACCCGGACCAATCGTCAATAGTCTTACCGTTCGCCTGCACAACCAGATCACCACTTTTTAGTCCTGCCTTTTCTGCCGCACCTGCTGCCACAACATCACGTATTAGCGCAGGAAGCGTCGGCGACCAGGGCTCCAGCCCGATTGATTCCAGCAGATCCGTCTTATCCAGAATCGAGTTTATTTGAGTGAAATCCAGAGACACCTGTCGCAAGCCATTATTTTTATCCAGCAAATCAACGATTAAGCGTTCTTTTTCAATACCCGCATCCAGTAACAACGGGATCAATGTATCCCATATCCTTATTTCCCGTCCATTAACGGAAACAATTTCATCACCGGCAGTCATTCCAGCCTGTGCTGCAATGGTATCGGGATGCACCTCACCAATAACCGGACGCAAACCAGACACCCCGATGATATACATCGCCCAATATAACAACACCGCAAACAACAAATTAAAGATTGGACCCGCAGCAACAATGGCCATTCTGGATGACAATGGCTTGCGATTAAAGGCATATTTCAGATCGGCACTGGAGACCTCACCTTCACGTTCATCCAGCATCTTGACATAGCCACCTAATGGGATTGCAGCCAACACCAACTCTGTCTCGCCCCCATAGATTTTTTTACGCCATAACGGCTGGCCAAAACCCACCGAAAAGCGTAAAACACGTACCCCTGCTTTTCTTGCCACCCAGAAATGACCAAATTCATGCACCGTAATCAACAGGCCAATAGCAACAACAAAAGAAAGTATTGAAAAAAGAATATCCATTAGTGTTATCTTTTACCGCCAATATATTGTTCAACATAGTTTCTTGCCAGACGATCATCATCAAGGATTTGATCAAGATCGGATGCCGCATGAACCTCACAGGCACCCATTGCTGCATCAACCATATCTGCAATTGCCAGAAAGCTGATGCGTTCCGATAAAAAGGCATCCACTGCCAGTTCATTAGCAGCATTTAATATTGCCGGTGCAGTACCCCCGGCATTCCATGCATCATGTGCCAATTGCAAACAGCGGAAACGCTCAAAATCCGGCTTCTCAAAATTCAGCATAGCCAGCTTGGGCAGATCAAGTGGCTCAACGCCGGAATGAATACGCTCAGGCCAGGACAAGGCATTCGCAATCGGCGTACGCATATCAGGATTACCTAATTGAGCCAATACCGAGCCATCATCATAATCAACCATTGAATGAATAACGCTTTGGGGATGGATAATAATATCGATATCATCGACTCCCATACCAAATAGCCAACAGGCCTCGATCAGTTCCAGACCTTTATTCATCATAGTGGCTGAATCAACCGAAATCTTTCGACCCATCTCCCAGTTAGGATGGGCACAGGCCTGATCCGGGGTAATATCGCGCAGCTCATCCAGTGCATAGGTACGAAAAGGTCCACCAGAGGCCGTCAGTAGTATCCGCCGCACCCCTGCTGCCCGGTTACCCACAATATAATCCGCAGGCATACACTGAAAAATCGCATTGTGTTCACTATCAACAGGTAATAATTGAGCACCAGACTGCTGTGCGGCTTCGATAAACAGGTGCCCCGACATCACCAATGCCTCTTTGTTTGCCAATAGAACACGCTTACCGTGTTTTACCGCCTCAAGTGTTGGCAACAAACCTGCCGCACCAACAATAGCGGATACCACGACATCCACATCATCCAGCACAGTAACCTCAAGCAATGCCTGACGACCAATCAACACCTCAGTAGTGAGACCTGCTGCGTTAATCCGTTGTCTGAATAGTTCACCACAGCGTTCATCTGCAAGCACAGCATAATGTGGTTGAAAATGCTGACAGATTAAAAACAGCCCTTCCACATCGCGATTAGCGGTCACAGCAATGAGCTGATAGGAATCACTGTGCTGCCGCAAAACATCCAGTGTACTGCCACCAATTGAACCTGTTGCTCCCAATAGGCAAACACCTTGCCGGGAGCTTCCCGTTGCGTTAACCATCATGCACCAATCCAGTAGAGACCCAACAGATAAACAGGGGCAGCCGCCGTTAGACTATCAATACGATCCAGCACACCGCCATGTCCGGGGAAAATGTTACCGCTATCCTTGATATTCTGGTGCCGTTTTAACAAGCTCTCAAACAAGTCACCAATAACGGAGGCAATAATCACAAACAGGGCTAACAAGACAAACTGTAGCAATCGCTCATTCTCCCAACCAAGGATGGTTGCAGAAACCAGTGCCACCAGCAGACCGGAGAAACAGCCCCCCCAGAAACCTTCCCAGGTTTTTTTAGGACTCACTTGCGGTGCCAGTTTATGACGTCCCCATTGTCGACCTGAAAAATAGGCACCACTATCGGTTGCCCATATCACGATGAGCAAGGTCAATAATAAACTCGGACCATTGGCTGGCATGGCATGAATTAATAAGACACTAAGCCAGCAACTGCTCAGGATTAGAAGGCCCAACAGGGACTTGATCATAACCCATTTAGCGGAGGTCTCTCTGCCGATATGAACCGCACCCAACCAGAAAATCGACAGCGCCCAAAAGAGACTAGCCAGCATAGGAAACCCGGTTGAAATCAGGCTATTTTGCATGAAATACCCTACTGCCATTAACAATAAAAGCATGAGCAACAGATAACACAGCCGTGCTGAGTGACTGTTTAACGGGATAAGGCGACTCCACTCCCACGCTCCGATAAAGACGAATGGCGCAAACAAAAAGGCTAACCACAAGGAGGGTAGCCCCAGAACACCCCAGACAACCAATGGAATAAGAATAAAAGCGGTAATGATCCGCTGTTTAAGCACCTTTTGCGCTCTCCACCTGATCACCCGTTTGCCCAAAACGACGTTGCCTACCCGCAAAGGATATCAGTGCATCATTAAAACAGGCCTCATCAAAATCTGGCCACAGGGTATCGGTAAAATAGAGTTCGGTATAGGCTAGTTGCCATAACAGAAAATTACTGATGCGTTGTTCTCCACCGGTGCGTATAAAAAGATCCGGCTCGGGTAATTGAGGACCGCTTAACTCTGCGACAAAGGCCTCTTCATCAATCCCCTGCATTGTAATCTCACCATCCAGTGCCTTTTTTACCAATTTACGTGTGGCATCCAGGATATCCCAACGCCCTCCATAATTAGCAGCAATGGTCAGATGCATACCTTTATTATCAGCGGTTAATTGTTCGGTTGAATCCATCATGTCACGCATCTTTGCGCTAAATTGGCTACGTTCCCCGATAAAATGAATACGCACTTGTTTTTTATGCAATTCATCAATTTCCTTACGCAATGTCGATATAAAAAGGTCCATCAACATTTCAACTTCTTTACGCGGCCTGCGCCAGTTTTCGCTACTAAAGGCAAATAAGGTTAATGCCTCAATACCACAGTCGCGACTGGCAGTAATAATCTGCTTAACAACCTTCACCCCTTCCCTGTGACCGAATGGACGCGGTAGATGACGAGCCTTTGCCCAGCGACCATTGCCATCCATAATGATCGCAACATGCCGTGGCATATCGGCAACAATCGGGGTCTGTTTTTGTTTAAAAAAGTCCAGTGACATGGTGATAGCGTTAATCAAATTTCCATTAATTCTTTTTCTTTTTCTTCCAACACCTTTTCAACCTGCTTAATTGCAGTATTTGTCAGTTGTTGAACGGCCTCATGTGCATGATGATCATCATCCTCCGAGATATCTTTTTCCTTAAGCAGGGATTTAAAATCACTATTCGCATCTCGACGAATATTACGAATAGCCACACGGGCACCCTCGGCCTCGCCTCTTACCACTCGAATCATGTCCTTACGACGTTCTTCTGTTAATGCCGGTAACGGGATACGAATAACCGTTCCTACAGAAGAAGGATTCAAGCCCAGGTCCGAACGCATAATCGCCTTCTCTATAGCCTGCACCATTGGTTTTTCCCAGGGAGTTACCGATAAGGTTCTTGAATCCTCAACAGCAACATTGGCGACCTGACTCAAGGGCACATTACTGCCATAATACTCAACCTGAATATGATCGAGCAGACTGGTATGTGCTCGACCGGTTCTAATTTTTTGCAGATCATTACGCAAGGCAGCAAGGCTCTTTTGCATACGATCTCCGGCATCTGTTTTAATCTCATCTATCATGAATCATCTCCACACTCGACCAAGGTGCCCACATCTTCACCATTGACAACACGCTTCAAATTACCCTTCTCATGAATATCAAATACACGTAACGGCATAGCATGATCGCGACATAACACAATGGCTGTCGTATCCATCACCTTAAGATTACGGGTAATGGCCTCATCATAACTCAGACGGGTATAGCGCGTTGCAGTGGGGTCGATCTTTGGGTCACTACTATAAATACCATCGACCTGGGTTCCTTTACACATCAAGTCGGCACCAATCTCAATAGCGCGTAAACTGGCAGCAGAATCTGTGGTAAAGAAGGGGTTGCCAGTACCCGCAGAAAAAATCACTACCCGATTCTTGTTGAGATGACGCACCGCATCATCACGTCGATAGGTTTCGCAAACCGAGCCAATGGGAAAAGCGGACATAACCCGTGCATCAATCCCGATGCGTCGGAAAGCATCACCCATGGCAATAGCATTCATTACCGTCGCCAGCATACCCATATGATCACCTGCCACACGATCCATTCCTGCTGCGGCTAATTGTTCACCACGAAAGATATTTCCACCACCAATAACCAGACCAACCTGCACGCCATCATCGACCAACTGTTTAATCTCACTGGTAAATGCTGCCAGCACCTGAGGATCAATACCGGAATCCAGTGTGCCACTCAGAGCCTCACCGCTCAGTTTTAACAGAATACGCTGATACATATTGTCTTTATTACTCATAAACACCTTTTTATTGTATGTTATCAACTAACTACGCACATTATTTATACTGCAGATATACAATGGGGCCGCATAGCGACCCCATTGTATTACAGATTTAATAACGAATCTTGTCTTTATTCGCCCCTGACCTGAGCCATCACCTCTTCGGCAAAGTTTTCTTCCTTTTTCTCGATACCCTCACCTAATTCGATACGATTAAAAGCAAGCATAGTTGCCCCGGCCTTCTCCAGTAATTGACCCACGGTTACATCAGGATCCTTAACAAAGGGTTGCCCCAGCAAGGTAATCTCGGCAAGGAACTTCTTGATCCGACCTTCAACCATCTTCTCGATGATATTATCAGGCTTACCACTCTCGGCAGCCTGAGCCACCAGGATAGCCTTCTCTTTATCAAGAACGGCCGGATCAACATCCTTCTCTGAAATAAATGCCGGATTACTGGCCGCAATATGCATGGCAACATCACGTGCCAGATCTTCGTCACCGCCCTCAACCTCCGCCAGCACACCAATGCGGACACCATGCAGATAATCAGCAATATTGGCAGAAGATGAAATCCTGGCAAAGCGACGTACATTAATGTTCTCACCCAGCTTGGCGATCAGTTCTTTACGATCATTTTCCAGGTCATCACCATCGGCAGACATCAATGCTGCAACATCATCAGTTAAAGCAGCAAGCGCCTTTTCAGCAACCTTGTTCGCAAAGGTCTGAAACTCTTCTTTCTTGGCAACAAAATCTGTCTCGGAATTCACTTCAACAATAACAGCACCCTTGCCATCATCACTCTTTTTCATAACGATAAGACCTTCAGCAGCCACGCGCCCTGCCTTCTTGTCGGCCTTGGCCAGCCCCGTCTTACGCAGCGACTCGATGGCAGTATCCACATCCCCATCAGCCTCAACTAGTGCCTTTTTGCACTCCATCATGCCTGAACCGGTGCGTTGACGCAGTTCTTTTACTTGTGCAGCAGTAATTGCCATTACAATAATTCCTCTTACAACATTAAATTAAATCGAGATTAGGAAGCATCCTGATTTTCTGCAGGTTTTGCAGCATCTTCTGTAGGTGCAGCAGGTTCAGGTGCCGCCGGTGCAGGTGCTACAACCTCATCAGCAACAGCAGATTCATCCACTTCCATGAAGTCATCACCGCTATCCACTACCGCAGTAACGCTCGCTGAACGTGCATCCAGTACTGCATCAGCGATGCCACTGACATACAGCTGAATAGAACGAATCGCATCATCATTGCCGGGAATAACGTAATCGATATAATCAGGTTTGTTATTGGTATCCACAACACCTATAACCGGTATCTGGAGTTTACGTGCCTCAGCAATAGCAATATTCTCATAACCCACATCAATAACAAACATTGCATCAGGGATGCCCTTCATGTTCTTGATACCACCAAGACTCAGATTCAACTTCGCCATCTCGCGTTGCAACATCAAGCCTTCTTTCTTGTTAGCTACCTCGAAATTACCGGTCTCGGACATCTTTTCAAGATCTTTCAGACGATTGATAGACTGACGTACCGTCTTATAATTGGTCAACATACCGCCCAACCAGCGATGGTTAACATAAGGCATACCACAACGTTCTGCCTCTTCACGAATCACATTACGTGCGGCACGTTTAGTGCCTACGAAAAGAACAGTGCCACCCTTAGCGGCCAGCTTACCAATAAAATTGGCAGCATCCTTATATAAAGGAAGGGTCTTTTCCAGGTTGATGATATGAATTTTGCTACGTTCGCCAAAGATATAAGGTGCCATCTTTGGGTTCCAGAAACGGGTCTGATGGCCGAAATGCACACCAGCTTCCAACATTTGACGCATGGTCATGTTTGACATAAAAATACTCCAGTATTTAGGGTTAATCCTCATGCACCTGATAGAGTCAACCCGGACAATGCCAAGGCACCCAACTCTACATTTTTTGGTGCATGTTTGAAATAAAAGCAGATAACAAGGGGTTATCAACCTTAACAAGCCGCACTTTATACCATAAAATAGCCCCATCAACAACAATTATCGCCAATACGGGACCCATAAATCAATGAGTATCACTTTGAAAACTGAAGAAGAAATTGAAAAAATGCGTGTAGCCGGGCGGCTTGCCGCTGATGTATTAAGCATGCTCCGACCCCATGTTAAGGCCGGTATCACCACCGATCGACTGGATCAAATCTGCCATCAATACATCACCGAGGTGCAACAGGCCATCCCGGCCCCGCTTGATTATCATGGTTTCCCCAAATCAATATGCACCTCCCTCAATCATCAGGTCTGTCATGGCATACCCGGTGAACGACAATTAAAAAATGGTGATATTGTTAATATTGATATCACCGTTATCAAGGATGAGTATCATGGTGATACCAGCATGATGTTTGTGATCGGGGAACCCTCAGTGCTTGCTAAACGGCTCATCAAGATCAGCCATGAATGCATGGTTAAAGGGATACAAATCGTTAAACCAGGGATACGCATGGGTGACATCGGACACGCCATTCAAAGCCATGCCGAAAAGAACAATTTCTCTATCGTACGAGAGTATTGCGGTCATGGTATCGGCAAGGTTTTTCATGAGGCCCCTCAGGTACTCCATTATGGTATCCCCGGTGAAGGTCTATGGATAGAAGCCGGTATGACATTCACCATCGAACCGATGGTGAATGCCGGTAAGCGCAACATCAAACTCCTCAATGATGGCTGGACGGTAGTGACCAAAGATCATAGCCTGTCAGCACAATGGGAACACACTCTGGTGGTTACCGATGATGGCTGTGAGGTATTGACACTAGCTGAAGGTCACAACCTGGAAGATCTGATCATTTAACAGAGAACAGTGGAATTTAATATGACAGCTAAAAATTTATCGGCCAATGATTACCCGATTATTCCTCAAGCATTAATCGACCTGTGTGAGATCCCTGTTATCGATAGACCACAGGATCAAGCCACGCTGATTTCATCTTTTCGTGATGCGTTAACACTTGCCAACAAGCATCTTCACCAGCACTTTGATCAAGGTGATGCGATTGAGAACCTGGTTCATTGCCGTAGTTTTTTTATTGATGAAATTCTACGCCGGATATGGGCGTACTGGCTACAGAATGATGCCAATAATCTAGCCTTACTTGCCGTTGGCGGCTATGGCCGTTCAGAGCTACTACCCGGTTCGGATATTGATCTAATGATCCTGTTGCCATCGGAAGAGAATATCCCGAATGCAGCCATGGCCTCCTTCCTGCAATTTCTATGGGATATTGGTCTGGAAGTGGGACATAGTGTCCGTACCTTGCAGGACTGTATCGAGCAATCCCGGCAAGACATCACCATTGCCACCAACATTATGGAATCACGCCTCATCTATGGTGATCAAACGCTGTATAAGGAATTAAAACAGATCGCCACCAGTGATGATATATGGACCAGCCGTGATTTTTTTGAGGCAAAAAGCAAGGAACAACAACTGCGTCATGCCAAATATCACGATACCGCTTACAACCTTGAGCCCAATATCAAGGAAGGTCCTGGAGGACTACGTGATATACAGATGATTGGCTGGGTTGCCAAACGCCATTTTGGTGCCGAGACATTAAAAGAACTGATCTCACACGATTTTCTCACCGAGGATGAATATCACGCCCTGTGGCAGGGACAGTGTTTCCTGTGGCAGGTGCGCTACGCCCTGCACCAGCAGACCGGCAGACGGGAAGACAGGCTATTATTTGATTACCAGCGCAACCTGGCAGAAAAGCTAGGCTATAGCGGTGAGGGCAACAAGGCCATCGAAGGCCTGATGAAACAGTATTATTGCACGGTGATGGAACTGGAACGCCTGAATGATATGTTATTACAACACTTCCAGGAGGCGATTCTATACACTGGCAATCAGTGTCCGGCACATATCCTTAATCGCAGATTTCATGTTATCCACGGGTTTCTTGAGGTCAGTGATGATCAAGTATTCGCACGCTACCCTTTTGCCTTGCTGGAGATCTTCCTGTTGATGGCACAACATCCTGAGATTAAGGGCGTACGGGCATCGACTATTCGACTGATTCGCGCTCATCTACACTTGATTAATGATGATTTTCGTCAGGATCTACGCTCGCGCAGTCTGTTTATGGAGATTATCCGTCAGCCACTAGGTGTTACCCATGAACTCCGACGGATGAATCGATATGGTGTATTGGCTGCTTATCTACCGGAATTCAACCATATTGTCGGACAGATGCAATACGATTTGTTTCATGCCTATACCGTCGATGAACACACCCTTTTTGTGGTAAGAAATATCCGTCGTCTAACCATTGATGAATTCTCCGAAGAACTCCCCTATTGCAGTGACATTATCAAACGCATACCTAAACTGGAGTTACTGATTATTGCCGGTATCTTTCATGACATCGCCAAAGGCAGAGGAGGTAATCACTCCGAACTGGGTGCCATTGAAGTGACCCGTTTTTGTCAGCAACATAGCCTCAGTAGTTATGATACTAATCTGATTGCATGGCTGGTACAGAGCCATTTATTAATGTCGACAACGGCGCAACGTAGAGATATCAGTGACCCTGATGTTATTCGTGAATTTGCTGCCCTGGTCGAGAATCCTCAACGCCTGAATTATCTGTATCTGCTAACCGTTGCCGATATCCGCGCAACCAATGCCAAGCTATGGACATCATGGAAGGGATCACTGTTACAGGAATTGCACATAGCAACCACCCGCGCCTTGCGTATCGGCCTGGATAATCCGGTTGACCATCAACAACACATTGATGCCATCAAGACCGATGCGCGATCATTGCTATCCGAAAGGCAGGTGACTGATCAGGCCATTGATGAACAATGGCAGTGGTTAAATGATGAGTATTTCGTCAGAAACACCGCTGAACAGATCTGTTGGCAAACCATGACTTTGATTAAACATAAGGGTAGCAATGAACCGCTGGTTGATTTTCGTCATGATTCAGAACGTGGTGGCACCGAGATTTTTATCTACACAAAGAACCGCGATGGCCTGTTTACCATAACCGCGCACCAACTTGATCAACTCTGCTTAACCATTGCTGATGCACGTACCGTCACATTGAAGAACGGCTATGCAATGGAGATTTTTGTGGTATTGGAAAGTTCAGGAGAAGACATCCGGGATCAACATCGTCTTGAGCAAATTCAAGCCAGTGTCAAACAACGTCTACTTGATATTAACAATAGTTTTAGTGAAATATCACGCAACAATCCAAGACAATTCAAGCATTTCAGAATATCGACTCGAATTGATATCATTAACAAGGCGGCTGAAAAATACACCATCGTTGAAATTATAACCGGCGATCATCCTGGTCTGTTATCACAGATTGGGCAGGTCTTTATACAATCGGATATACGGCTACATAATGCCAAGATTGCCACCTTTGGTTCAAAGGCAGAGGATGTCTTTTATATTACAGATCATGGTAACAGACCCATTAACGATCAAGACAGGCTCGATAAACTGCATCAACAACTCATACAGTCTCTGGAATCTGAACAGGAACAAGCTAAACAATGAACCCGGATCTTGACCGCTTACAACCCTATCCGTTTGAACGTCTGGCAAGGCTGAAGGATGGGGTGCAACCACCTGACACACTCTCCCACATCAATCTATCCATTGGTGAACCGCGCCATCAACCACCTGAGTTTGTTGCCGAAGAAATGTACGCACAACGTCAGGATCTGGGTAAATATCCGGTGACACGCGGTAGTATTGAGTTACGCACCAGCATTGTTAAATGGTTATCTAAACGGTTTCAACTACCCACCGGGAGCCTTGATGCTAACCAGCATATACTCCCGGTCACTGGCACCCGCGAAGCTCTGTTTGCGATTGCTCAGTGTCTGATAAACCCTGGTAAGGACAGCATTGTTGCCATGCCCAATCCCTTTTATCAGATCTATGAAGGGGCCTGTCTATTAGCGGGTGCCCAGCCCTTCTTTATTAATTCAGATCTGACTAAAAAAGATATTGATCTATTTAACAGCATTAGTGATTCGGTATGGGATCAATGTCAGTTACTCTATATCTGTTCACCGGGCAATCCCACCGGACAGGTGCTAAGCCTGGAATGTTTGCAGCGACTAATTAGATTGGCTCATCAACATGATTTTATTATCGCCTCCGATGAGTGTTACTCCGAAATTTATCCCGATGAGAACAACCCGCCCAGTGGCTTGTTGACAGCCTCACAGACGATGGGTAATAAAAACTTTTCTCGTTGCCTGGTTTTCCACAGCCTGTCCAAACGATCCAACCTGCCCGGCCTGCGTTCCGGCTTTGTCGCAGGCGATGCCGAGGTCATGCAGGTGTTCCATCTCTATCGTACCTATCAGGGATGTGCCATGTCCTTAGCGACACAAAAGGCCAGTACCCTGACATGGCAGGATGAGGGACACGTTAAGAAAAATCGGGATCAATACCGTGAGAAATTTACCGCTGTTATCAAGATTCTGTCAGCAGCCATCGATGTCAATGCCCCAAATGCCGGGTTTTATCTATGGCTTAAGACCCCAATTGATGATGAGATATTCTGTCAGCAGTTATTTGAACAACAACACGTCACCGTGGTGCCCGGCAGTTATCTGTCACGCAACACTGCCAGTGGAAATCCTGGTAAAAACTACATTCGTATCGCACTGGTTGCCGGGATTGATGAATGTATTGAGGCCGCCCATCGCATTCGTGACTATATTATCAAAAACACCCGGCTATAAATTTCATTTTTCAGAAGTGGGGTCTTTAGCCTCGTGCTATACCTACCCACATAAATATCACATTGCTTTTTCACTTCCCTTAACCATAATAAATAAGTTGTGTTTATTAACTAATCGTTTGAGGAGAGAAAAAATGAAGATACTAACGAAATTAGCAACGACTGGCTTATTGATTATTGCGACAGTGGTTTCATCAATAGTGAATACATCCTCATTGGCTTCGCGTTTGGGCGGACTGGCATTCTACGATGATATTGCAGACCTGACCAGGAAAATTAACCTGGGATATAGCCAATAGCTGGGCAGGAAATCTAGATATTTTAGGTGTTACAGGTTGGCGTTTACCCAACTCAGACACCTGTTCGGGTAACAACTGCACAGGTAGTGAGATGGGTGATTTGTTTTACAATATACTAGGAAATAGTGCGGGTTCATTAACGAACACATCGCCATTTAGCAATATCATGCACTCTTATTGGTCGGCTACAGAATATGTGCCTGGCGGTAGCACCGCCTGGTACTTCAAAATAGGTAATGGAGAACAGACCACCAATTATAAAAACTTTCTTATCTATGCGTGGGCCGTACACTCAGGTGATGTCGGTACAGGTGTCGTTCCTGTTCCTGCTGCTGTGTGGCTGTTTAGCTCAGGTCTTTTGGGGCTACTTTGTTTCACAAGACGTAAAATCAGTTAACCCATACGGATTAAAAAAGAGGTCTCGCATCACCGGAGACTTCTTTTTTATACACGAATATGCATCGACATCAATAAAAGGTCATCGTCGAATTCATCACCACCAAAGCCGGTTAACTCTTTTAGTAATGCCGCATTATATTCATGGGTGGATAAGTGTGTATTGGCAAGTATAAACTCAGATAAACGTGTTAACCCAAACTGTTCTTTATCCGCATTACGAGACTCGTGCACACCATCGGTATACAGAAAAAACTGATCCCCGGATTCAAATGTTAATTGTCCCGTCTGACATTGTATCGGCAAGGGGTGTTCAATCCCTATTGGAGTCGTCGTCGATGCCAGTTGATTAATCTGTTGTGTTCTATTCTGATAATGAAGCATGGGCGGATGACCTGCGCCAACATAGGAAACCTGATGGGTCTTGAAATTAAATATAGCGGTATAAAAGGTGGTTAATATACGTGCTGATAGAATGTGTTCGCATACCAGCGCATTTAACCGAATGGTTAATTCACAGGGACACAGGCTGATATGCGTTTGTGCCGCAACAAAGGCATTAATTCTCGCTGCAAATAATGCTGAACTTATGCCATGTCCCGCGACATCACACATACAGACAAAGACATTGTCACTGGGCAGTGGTATCACACTGCAATAGTCACCACCGACATAACCGTGTGGCTTGACAGTTATCGCTATATCAATATTATCGTCGAGGTAGTTTTCCGGTAAAAAACCATAGTGGATTTCTGCCGCCTCTGTTAACTCCTGATTATTCAAGGGGCCTCCTGAGTCACCGCTTGACCACGTATACCTTACAGAATCATCAGAATACTATCGTACTCCCATACGCAAAACAAACAAGGTTCCAGTTTTAGTGTCGAGAACACCCGGTAGGGTGCGCATTGCGCACCAACGCTCTTTAATGCGTAATACGCACCTTGCCTCAATCTCGATTTAAGAATCGCAGTTTTCAGCAATTTATGAAATAATCACCCCATTGGGCTATTCCGCCTGTTTAACCGTTTAAATTAAGGATCTTGTATTAATGAGTGATCTCCAGACAATTATCGACGAAGCTTTTGAACGTCGTGCAGAAATAACCCCGCGTAGTGTCGATACCCATGTGAAAGAGGCCGTACATGAGGCAATCAACCTCCTCGATTCCGGCAAGATGCGTGTTGCTGAGAAAAAAGACGGTGAATGGGTGGTGAATGACTGGCTCAAAAAGGCGGTATTACTATCATTCCGTATCGAAGACAATGAATTCCTCAAGGGTGGATTCACCAACTACTACGATAAGGTGCAGTCAAAATACGCTGATTTTAACTCGCGTGACTTCCGTGAAGCGGGCGTTCGTATCGTGCCGCCAGCAACGGCAAGAAAGGGTTCTTACATCGCACCTGGCGCTATCTTGATGCCCTCTTACATTAATATTGGTGCCTATGTCGATTCAGGCACCATGGTTGATACTTGGTCTACCGTGGGCTCCTGTGCCCAGATTGGCAAAAACGTTCACCTCTCGGGGGGTGTCGGTATTGGTGGTGTGCTGGAACCGGTACAAGGTCGCCCGACCATTATTGAAGATAACTGCTTCATCGGTGCGCGCTCCGAGGTTGTCGAAGGCGTGATTGTTGAGGAAGGTGCTGTTATATCAATGGGCGTTTACATCGGGCAAAGCACACGCATCTATGACCGGGAAAATGATGAGATTATCTATGGTCGTGTCCCTGCCGGTGCCGTTGTGGTATCTGGCTCGCTGCCATCAAAGGATGGCAAATACAGCCTCTATTGTGCCGTTATCGTGAAGCGTGTGGATGAGAAGACACGTTCCAAAGTAGGCATTAATGAATTATTACGTGATATCTAAGCCCCGTTTTGAACAAGGTTATTCTATACGGTATCAGTAACTGTGACACGGTACGCAAGGCCAGAAACTGGTTGCAACAGCAAGCCATTGAGTATGCGTTCGTGGATATACGCAAACAACCCTTGAGCAATAAACAGATCGAGGGCTGGCTACAACAGGTGGACTGGGAACAATTACTCAATCGACGCAGCACAAGCTGGCGACAACTCAGTGCCGATGAACGTAATAGCGTGGATAAAACCAATGTCGGTGCTTTACTGCTACAACACCCCACCCTGATCAAGCGTCCGGTATTATCACATCAGCAACAGTTACTGATTGGTTTTAACGAATCAATCTATCAACAACAATTGGGAAAACTCTGATCATGTCAGCAACACTCGAACTTGCACAGCAACTGATTGCCCGTCCTTCCATCACCCCGGATGATCAAGGTTGCCAGCAACTGATTGCCGAACGCCTGCAAGCGATGGGTTTTCATATTGAAAAACTGCGTTATGGCGAGGTTGATAATCTGTGGGCACGCCTGAATCAACAAGGTGAATTACTGGTGTTTGCCGGTCATACCGATGTCGTCCCCCCCGGCCCTGCCGATCAATGGGACTTCCCCCCCTTTGAACCTACTGTTCACAACGGTTATCTCTATGGTCGAGGTGCTGCCGATATGAAAGGCAGTATTGCCGCCATGATTACTGCCTGTGAACGGATGTTATCCAAGAACCCGGCACTCAAAGGTTCACTCGGATTTCTCATTACCAGTGATGAGGAAGGCCCGGCCCGTGATGGTACGGTAAAGGTTATTGAGCACTTGTCAAAACGTCAGGAATCCATCGACTGGTGTGTGGTCGGTGAACCGACCAGCACCGGCTGGGTTGGTGACATCATCAAAAATGGTCGTCGTGGTTCACTCAGTGCCAGTTTATGCATCAACGGCATACAAGGCCATGTTGCCTACCCTCATCTAGCGAATAACCCGGTACATCATTTCGCCCCTGCCCTGACCGAGCTGTGTGCCTGTGAATGGGATAAAGGCAATGAATCGTTTCCACCCACCAGCTTCCAGATATCTAATATCAATGCTGGCACCGGTGTCGGCAATGTTATTCCAGGTGAATTGCTAATAGAATTTAACCTGCGTTATTCAACCGAAACCAATCAGCAAGAAATAATGAACCGGGTTGAGCAACTACTGGATAAACACCACATTGATTACAACATCGAATGGTTTCATTCCGGCAAACCCTTTCTAACCACAAGAGGCGAACTGATCGATGCCACATGCGCGGCTATTCGTGATGTTGCCGAGATAGAGACCGAATTATCCACCAGTGGTGGTACCTCCGATGGTCGTTTCATTGCACCCACCGGGGCACAGGTTATCGAACTAGGCCCGGTTAACAGCACCATACACAAAGTTAATGAATGTGTATCCGTCGATGAGTTAGATCGCCTGTCACGCATCTATCAGCGCATTATGGAACGTCTGTTGTTCTAGTGGCCTGCGAAAATGGAAGAAAACGAATACCGTTCAAGCTACAATAAACTGGTCGATTACCCTTGTGTATTCGCTAAGGCTATTAACTCAACAAGTTGCTCCTGCCAACAGGTCAGAAAGATACAGATTGCCGACCGTATTGCACTCAATTGCAGTAATGCCAATGATCATCAACACTGCACTGCGCTGATAAAAAAGCTCCGCACAGCCGCACAATTTGTCCTGCACATGCCCGATATTGCCGGCACCCTGCCTCACAACAAGGAGATTCAGGTACAGATCGGTGGTATCAGAGGTATTGCCATGATGCTGAATCATCACAAGGATGTTAATAAGCCGGATATCCATGAGATATACACGCAGGCCATAGATACATTTGGTGATCTGGACAAACTGCCTTATAGTGAAATCGTACGTTATATCCTGCAAAGTAAAAGGCGCAAACGCCGTTCAAGGAAAAACGATGAAAATGATTAAATCACCGCTACATTACCTCTTGCTACTTGCTTCGTTCTGTCTAATCAATACATCACAGGCCGGTGAGTATCCTGATCAGCCTCATATTATCGTCAGCGGTAGTCATACCTTACGGGTAGAACCGGATCAATTACAGCTCAGTCTCAATATCAGTGATACCCAGCTCGAACTGGCGCGCGCCAGCCAATCGGTTGAGACTCGTTCAATAAAGCTAATCACTCGTGTTAAAGGCATAGGCATTAAGCCTGAAGATATACAGGCAACAGAACTTCGTATCACCCCTCGCTACAAGTGGCAAAACCAGGAACAGATTTTAACCGGCACCGAGGTCACGCGAATCATTAAACTAACCCTGCGTAATCTGGATAATTACAATCAATTAATCCAGCTCATACTGGATGCCAGAGTAGGTAGAATTAATAACACACAACTCTTCAATTCTAAACAAGAAGAATTGAGAAAACAGGCACTCAAGGGAGCCATACAGGATGCCAAAGATAAGGCGGAACTCATTGCTGCCAGCATCTCCCAGGCACTGGATGGAGTTTACTCGATTAATGCCTTATCCAGTCAGGCAATCCGACCTGTAGCCAGGATCTCGGTGCAGGAGATAGCCAATAACACCGCATTTGAACCGGGCCTGATTGAAATAACAGAGCGTATTGATGCCATTTTTTTACTGAAAAAATCAGCCCCATATTAAGGAAGCGTACTTAATCATTCTTTGTTATAGTGTTAACTCCTGTTCCGTTAACTCCAGAGACAGGGATTGTTCTTCTCTAACTCATCAGGCACTATTTTCTGGATTCAATAATGAATAACTTTATTAAGCGCTCTTATCGTCTCATTTTGCTCTTGTTATCACTCACCATCGGTAGCTATGGTTGCTCTATGGGACAAGTGGTTGTCCGTGGCTCTGCCCCCATCATGGATGGTGGTTTAGTAGCCATGAATCAGGAAACCGATCTTGAACTCGCCCATAGCGCAATCCCCGCTACCATCAAGATGATGGAAGGCATGTTGGAGGCTGACCCGGACAACATTGATGTTCGCATTTATGTTGCACAAGCCTTCTATGGTTATGCCTTTGGTTTTGTCGAAATGCAAAATTTCAAACGTGCTGCCCGTCTTTATCAACGCGGACTAAAACATGCCAGTATTGCATTAAGGCTCTCAGGCCTGGATGTCGACATCTACAACACCTCATTAGAAGAACTCCGCAGCAGTCTGGACAAGCTTGATGAAAGCGCTATCCCCGCCCTGTTCTGGACCGCATCCTGCTGGGCCAAATGGAGTGACATGAGTCGTGACAAGCCTGAGGCCATTGCCCAAATCACACGCGCCGCTAAACTAATGCGCCGCGTAGTGGAACTGAATGAAGACTATTACTATGGTGGCCCCAATCTGTTCTTTGCCATTTATTATGGCGCACGCGCGCCCATGTTCGGGGGTAATTTTGAACTCTCGGAGCAATACTTCGAACGGGCAAAAAAGACAACTCAGGGTCGCTTATTGATCGTCGATGTATTCTATGCCGAATATCTCGCACGACAAAAACTGGATAAACAGGCCTTCCATAATCGCCTGATGGCAGTCATCAATACTCCCCAGGGATACTTCCCGGAGATGGCGTTAGCCAACCAGATTGCACGCGAACGGGCGCATAAGCTCCTGCAATATGAAGAGGAGTGGTTCTGATGCGTTCTATTATTAAATCGAGCATTATTTTTCTGTGCATGAGCCTGTTCACTATGTTGCCCGCTCATGCCACCGAGACTAAAACCTATACCCTGAAATTTGCCACCCTCGCACCTAGTGGCACCACCTGGATGAACTTGTTGGAGGAATGGGCCGCCGAGGTCAAAGAAAAGACCCACGGTCAAATTATCTTCAAATTTTATCCGGGTGGTGTGCAAGGTGATGAACCGGATGTACTCAGAAAGATACGCTTTGGGCAACTTCAGGGTGCTGCCTTCTCCGGCTATGGTATCGGCAACATTTATTCACCTGCTCGCATCATGGAGATTCCGTTCCTGTTTGATGATCATGCCGAGATCGACATGGTACGTCATCATTTTATGCCCGACTTTGAACGTGGCTTCCGTAAAAACGGTTATGAATTACTCGGCTGGATGGAAATTGGCTTTGTCCGTTTTTTCTCCAAGGAACCCATCTACAACATGGATGACCTGAAGAATCGACGCATCTGGCTATGGCAAGGTGACCGTTTAGGCGAGGCGTTCTTCAAGGCCAGTGGTCTGGCTCCGGTGCCACTGTCCATTATTGATGTCTTCACCTCACTATCAACCGGTCTGCTCGATACGGTGTACTCCACCCCCCTCGCCTCGATTGCCATGCAGTGGTATACCAAGACCAAATATGTCACTAATGTTCCCATGCTTAATGCCATGGGTGCCATCGTGGTATCCAACCGCTTCTTCAACAAGCTACCCACAGACCTGCAAAAGATACTCAAAGACAGCGGTAAGATTATTGGTGAGCGTCTAATCAAAGCAACCCGTATTGATAATGAGACCAGTATCGACATCCTCAAACAAGAAGGACTAAAGTTTGTGCTTGATCCTGAGGATATTGATAAACAGGCAATGATCGAGATCAGGGATAACGCAGCCAAAGAACTCATTAAGGATAACTATCTCCCACAATCCTTCTTTGATACCACCCGCGTATTACTCAAACATCACCGTGAGATGACAGCCAACAACCCGGGGATGCCATGATTAAGCAGCTCAATGTTACGTTGAGATCATTGCAGAAGTACCTGACAAAAAGCGAGATCATATTAGCCTCATCCGCGTTACTATTGCTGCTCGGTCTTTCACTGGCACAGATTATCGCCCGCAATCTATTTGCCACCGGCTTCCCCATGGCCGACACCATCAGCCGACATATGGTGATTTATATTGCCTTCTTTGGCGCGATACTGGCAACAGAAGATCAACGTCACATCAAGATTGATGTACTTGCCGCCTGGTTATCATCACCATGGAAGGCTCGATTATTCCGACCACTACACCTGATAGGCAGTATCATTTGCTATCTGTTCACCCTCGCCGCCATTGATTTCTGGTATGACGGATGGAACTATGCCGCGCCAGGGGCTGAATGGATTGCGGCAATGAACCTCATCATCCCACTCGGATTCGGTCTGCTGACATTACATTTTCTATTGGCAGCGATACTCGGGCCCAAGACAAAAGACAGCGCCAACCTGTCCGACCTCAATCATCAATGACTAGTATTTTCATCCTTATTCTGGTGCTACTGGCCACCCTCGGTCTACCCTTGTTTGTCGTACTAGGGGCTGGTGGGCTGCTATCGGTTCAGATATCTGAGCTTGATCCTGCGGTATTGATTATTGAACTCAACCGTCTGGCATCTTCCCCAAATCTGTCGGCTATCCCCTTGTTCACCCTGGCGGGCGTGGTTCTCGCCGCGGGTGGCGCACCTAAACGACTGGTAACACTGTTTAACAACCTATTTGGCTGGCTACCCGGTGGGCTGGCTGTCGTTGCCCTGTGCGTATGTGCCTTTTTCACCGCCTTCTCCGGGGCATCCGGTGTCACCATCCTGGCACTCGGTGGACTGCTGTTCCCGATGCTCACCAAACAAGGTTATAACGAACGTTTCTCTCTGGGGCTGCTCACCTCATCCGGTTCCCTCGGTCTATTATTCCCCCCCAGTCTCGCCATCCTGTTATACGGCATCGTTGCCGGGGTTAATATTGATGAACTATTTCTGGCCGGTATCGTACCCGGTGTCATCCTGTTAGTCATGCTGGCAACCTACAGTATCTATACTGGCAATAATCAGGATATGCCGCGCCACACCTTCTCATCGGAGTCCTTAAAGAAGGCGTTGCGTGAAGGCATCTGGGATATCCTGTTACCCACCGGCATCATCGCTGGCATATTCGGCGGCTATGTCACGGTAAGTGAGGCATCCGCCTTTGCTGCCATCTATGTGCTCATATTAGAGATCGTCATTCACAAAAATATCGACCCACGCCAACAACTGATCCCGATCCTGCGTGACACCAGCACCTTAGTCGGTAGTATTCTCATCATCCTCGGCGTTGCCATGGGGCTAACCAACTTGCTGATTGATGCCGAGATCCCCATGCGCCTGCTGGCATGGATGGAACAACGGGTAGACACCCAGTTACAGTTCCTGATCCTGCTCAATCTGTTTTTACTCGTCGTCGGTTGTATGATGGATATCTTCTCTGCTACCGTTGTTGTCGTGCCACTGATTTTACCCTTGGCACAACGCTTTGGTATTGATCCGGTTCACCTCGGCATCCTGTTTCTGGCCAACCTGGAGATTGGTTACACCACACCCCCGGTGGGCATTAATCTGTTTATTGCCAGCCAACGTTTTAACCGACCGGTATTATCATTATTTGCCGCCGCCATTCCGTTCCTTGGTATCATGCTGTTGTGGTTGTTCCTGATCACCTATTTCCCAGTCCTGTCTTTGTGGTGGAGAGATTAAAAGCAGCATGCTAACACTTAAAAAACTCAGTGCCGAACGTGGCGACCGTCATCTCTTTAGCAATATATCACTCGAACTCAACGAAGGGGAACTGCTACATGTTCACGGTGAGAACGGTTCGGGTAAGACAACATTGTTACGCATGCTCTGTGGCCTCTTCCAGCCCACCGAGGGTGATATTTTATGGAAGGGCCAAAGCATCCATGAACTAAGAGAAGAATTCGCTGAAAACCTACTCTATATTGGCCACAAAGGAGGCATCAAGGACGACCTCAGCGCGATAGAAAACCTGACGATAGCCTTATCCCTCAATGGTACACCGATTAATGAAGAACAGGCCTCAAATGCCCTCGCAAGAATGGGGCTAACAGGATTTGAGGATCTACCCGTTAAACTCCTGTCACAAGGGCAAAAACGACGCGTTGCCCTGGCACAACTACTGCTCAGCGCAGCAACGCTATGGATTCTTGATGAACCCTTTGTTGCGCTCGATAAAGACGCAGTAACCGATCTACAACAAATCATCCGCGAACATATTGGCAATAAGGGCATGGTGATCCTGACTACACACCAAGAGGTGACACTTACCCGTGGTGAGGTTAAACAGTTACATCTAGGAAGAAAGGTCAATGATAACCAGTCTTTTTGAATTCATCACCTTTCAAACAAAGGCTGGGAATAACTTTCATCTAATAATGCAGGTTTTTTCCAAAAATAACCCTGTCCAAAATCAATCCCTTTGTTGCTGAGTAAATTTGCAATATTTAATGTCTCAACACCTTCCGCAACTATTTCAATGCCTTTGAATCTATTTTTCACCGTTAAAATCATATCTATGAAGGCATGATCAATAGCATTATCCAGTGCGTTATCTATATCCAGGTTTTTAATGAAAGACTGATCTAGTTTCACTTTTACTTTTTTTAATAAGGCAGGGCTTTCTTTTTCAACTTCAACTAAAACATCGTACCTCAACTTTTGAATGGGGAAATTCTTGGTTCCAAAATCATCAATAGCCAAAGAATAATTATTAGTTAATGTTTTTATTACAAAATCAGTTAAACCTTCATTCGATTTTTCATTAATTTCTAAGGTTATATTTTCAGAATTAATAGCGTGTTTTTCTTCTAATTGTTTTAAATAATCAAAAAAATCAAGTTTATTTTTAATGGTTTCAGCAGAAATATTTATTGTCGCCATATAATCTTTATTTAATATAGAAGACATTTGATTTAATTTTTTATAGGTGGTTTCCAAAATCAATATATCTAATTCAATTAAACTATCACTGTTTAATTTAGGGAATACCTCGTCAGGATATAACATATTACCTTCGTTATTTAAAAATCGACTCAAGATCTCAAAATATTGTAGATTTGCGTCATTACTTTTCAAATTAATGATTGGTTGTGCATGTATTAATAATTTATCCACATCAATTATATTTTTTAAATTTGACATATATTCTTTCGTTTTCCCATTTCACAAAGATAAATACTTTAAAATTTAATTCGCTTAACGATCATCACTTTATCATAGAAAACACATTAGGCAATTTTATTTAACCGCACTCAGAAGTGCAGCATTCGCTTGAATCCTATAAAATCCCCCCATGCTTAACGCCTTTACCACCATCATTCGTCGTGATCTCACCCTGGCTCTACGTCATCCATCGGATGTCTTCTCTACCTTGTTCTTTTTTGTCATCGTGGTGAGCCTGTTTCCGTTGGGTATTGGCCCCGAGAGTGATACCCTGCGTCTGATTGCGCCGGGCATTGTCTGGGTGGCGGCTCTACTCGCCTCGATGCTGGCGCTGGAACGACTGTTTTCCATTGATTTTGCCGATGGTACGCTGGAACAATTGCTGTTAACGCCACAGCCTCTCTATATCCTGGTGCTGGGCAAGATTATTGCCCATTGGCTACTCACGGGGCTACCACTGGTACTGATGTCTCCGGTTCTGGGGCTGCAATACGATCTCTCGCTGGATGCTCTGGCGATGTTGATCATCACCCTGCTACTCGGCACCCCCGTGTTAAGCCTGATCGGGGCTATCGGGGCAGCCCTTACTTTGGGGCTGAGGGGCGGTGGTGTATTGATCTCACTACTGGTACTCCCATTAACCATTCCGGTACTGATCTTTGGTGCGGGTGCGGTTGAGGCGAGTGTCTCGGGGTTGGGAGGAACGGGACATCTCTACATGCTGGGCGCAATTATGCTAATATCACTGTTTTTCGCGCCCTTGGTCGCGGCCATTGCACTCAGAATATCGACCGAGTAACTGATACATCGTGAAATCGCAATTAACACACTGGTTCAAATTCGCTTCCCCTGCCACATTCTATACCCTGGCAGGCAGGATGATCCCCTGGTTTGGCTGGATAGCCATTATTCTGCTGGCTATCGGGCTCTACCTCAGCTTTTTTGTCGCGCCAACAGATTACAAACAAGGTGAAGGCTATCGCATCATATTCATTCATGTCGGTGCTGCCTGGATGTCGATGTTTATCTATCTGATTATGGCGGGTTGGTCCTTCCTCGGTCTGGTCTTTAATACCCGTTTGTCAGCAATGATGGCCTCAGCACTTGCCCCGACCGGTGCTATGTTTACCTTTTTAGCCCTGTGGACAGGCGCCTTCTGGGGTAAACCGATGTGGGGCGCATGGTGGGTCTGGGATGCCCGACTCACCTCTGAACTGATCCTGTTATTCCTCTACATCGGCTTTATTGCCCTGAAATCAGCGATTGATGATCCACGCCGTGCCGACCGTGCCGGAGCCTTACTAGCCATTGTCGGCGCGGTTAATATCCCGATTATCTATTACTCGGTGCAGTGGTGGAATACTCTGCATCAAGGCTCATCCATCGCGGCGCAATCAGGCACTTCTATGGATGAGGTCATGCTTATGACCATGCTGATTATGGCACTCGGCTTCTGGGCCTACACCATTGCCGTATCCTTGATGCGGGTACGCCTTATTATTCTTGAACGAGAACGTAATACCTCATGGGTACGCAATCTGTTTGGAGATCCATCATGAATAGTGTGGCTGAGTTTTTTTATATGGGAGGGTATGCTCTCTATGTCTGGGGATCTTTTGGTGTTACCGCGCTGATGATGATTGCTGAACCCGTCATCCTGAAAAAACGAAAGATAGCCACTGAAAAAAGAATGAAACGAATAGCCACACTGCATGTCCGACAGAAACAATAAGCCCACATAGAATCCACTGTATGAAAGCTAGACAAAAACGATTTATCCTCCTCTCCATCGGTGTTGTGGTGATTATATTAGCCACTTGGCTGGTATTCAACGCTCTGGGCAACAATATGTCTTACTTCTTCTCACCGACCGAGGTGACAGAAGGAAAGGCACCTAAGGGGCATCTGTTTCGACTGGGTGGTCTGGTGGAATCCGGCTCACTGCAACGTGGCAAGGAACTCACCGTTCGTTTCAACGTAACCGATAATGCCAACCAGGTATCCGTCGCTTATACTGGCATCCTGCCCGACCTCTTCGCTGAGGGTCAGGGGGTTATTGCTCAGGGCAAAATGGGGACTGATGGCATCTTTATCGCCGAAGAAGTGCTCGCCAAACATGATGAAAACTATATGCCACCCGAAGTTGCCGAGGCACTGGAAAAGGGACGGCAGCAGGGGAACCCGCAATGATCCCGGAGCTTGGACAAATAGCCCTCATCCTGGCCCTGTGCATGGCACTGATCCAGGCGATTCTACCCACCATTGGCGCACATAAGGGAATCGACTCATGGATTGCGGTTGCCAAACCGGCAGCACAGGCACAGGTCGTCTTTATGCTGTTTGCCTTTGGCCTGCTTGTCTATGCCTTTCTGGTACATGATTTTTCAGTTAAATATGTCACTGCCAATTCCAACAGCTTATTACCCACGCTCTACCTGGTCTCAGGTGTCTGGGGTGGGCACGAAGGTTCACTGCTGTTATGGGCTGTTATTCTCTCGGTCTGGACAGCCGCAGTCACCTTTTTCAGTCGCAGTGTTCCCGTATTGATGGTCGCTCGCGTGGTCGGTGTCATGGGCATGGTCAGCGTCGGCTTCCTGCTCTTTATGCTGCTCACTTCCAACCCCTTTGATCGGCTGCTCACGGTGCCGCTAGAAGGTCGTGATCTTAATCCATTATTGCAAGACCCCGGTCTGGCGATTCATCCACCCATGCTCTACATGGGTTATGTGGGTTTCTCAGTGGCCTTTGCCTTTGCTATTGCTGCCATGCTCGGTGGTCGTCTCGACTCGGCATGGGCACGCTGGTCACGCCCCTGGACCAATATCGCCTGGGTCTTTATGACCCTGGGCATTGTGCTCGGTAGCTGGTGGGCGTACTACGAATTGGGCTGGGGTGGCTGGTGGTTCTGGGATCCGGTGGAGAATGCCTCATTCATGCCCTGGCTGGTCGGTACAGCGCTGATTCATTCGCTGGCAGTCACCGAGAAACGCGGAGCATTCAAGGCGTGGACAGTGCTGTTGGCTATTCTCACCTTTTCATTGAGTCTACTCGGCACCTTCTTAGTGCGTTCCGGTGTACTCACCTCGGTACATGCCTTTGCTACAGATCCCGAACGCGGGATCTTTATCCTGATCTTCCTGGTGGTGGTGATCGGCGGTTCGTTGGTGCTTTATTCATGGCGTGCCAGCCAGATTCGTTCCACCGTCAAATTTGCCCTGTTTTCACGCGAGAGTGGTCTGCTTATTAATAATGTTCTGCTGGTGGTGGCAGCGGCAAGCATCCTGCTGGGCACCCTCTATCCGCTTATTATTGATGCCCTCGGTATTGGCAAGATTTCGGTCGGCCCACCTTATTTCAATAGTGTCTTTATCCCGCTTACCATACCGTTGGCACTATTAGTCGGTATCGGCGCCCTGTTACGCTGGAAGCAGGACAAGGTCTCGGTCATCGCCAAAAAGCTACGTCTACAGGCAATCTTGGCAATCGCCCTGGGACTGCTGTTCCCATTCACCATGCCATACTATAGCGCGTCTGCGGCACTGGGTATGGTGCTCGCGTTCTGGGTAATGTTTACCACATTGGTATGGATTCAACAACGTAGTGAAAGAAAAGGCTGGGGACATGCCCTGAGTAGCATTTCACGCGGTGGTTGGGGCATGATCAGCGGGCACACAGGTATTGCTGTCTTTATCATTGGTGTCACCCTGGTCTCGGTTTACAGTACCGAAAAAGATGTCCGTCTTGCCCCGGGGGAACACTATCAACTCGGTGGTTTTGACTTCCAGTTTAATGGTGCCACTGACTTCCAGGGCCCTAACTACAGCGGGGCTATGGGAGAAATCGTTGTTAGCCGTGATAAGCAACATATTGCAACCTTGCACGCGGAAAAGAGAAATTATCTTTCCGGTATGCCGATGACTGAAGCCGGCATTGATGCCGGGATTACCCGCGACCTCTTTGTTGCCCTCGGTGAACCCCTGGGTGATGAGGGTGCCTGGAGTCTGCGCATCTACCACAAACCTTATATTCGCTGGATTTGGATGGGCGGTATATTAATGGCACTCGGCGGACTGCTCGGTGCCAGTGACAAGCGTTATTTCCGTTCAAGGCAGAGGACGCGCTAATGAAGTCACGCCACCTGATTCCACTGGCCATTTTTCTGGCTTTGGTCGTCCTGCTCGGCATTGGGCTGACCCTTGATCCACGCAAGGTACCCTCGCCCTTTATCGATAAACCGGCTCCCGCCTTTGATCTACCACAGTTATACGATAACACCCTCAGGCTCACTCCCAAGGATATGAAAGGTCAGGTCTGGTTACTCAATGTGTGGGCCTCATGGTGTGTCTCATGTCGTGCTGAACATCGGGTCATTACCGCCCTTGCCAACACCCGTGAGGTCAATATTATCGGTCTCAATTATAAGGATGAACGTGTCGATGCTCTGCGCTGGCTACAACAGTTCGGTAACCCTTACGCCGCATCCGTCTCTGATCTGAAGGGACGCACCGGTATCGACTACGGGGTCTATGGTGTACCGGAAACCTTTGTTATCGACCAACACGGTATTATTCGCTACAAACAGATTGGCCCGGTCACCGACCAGGCCGTTGCCGAGATCATCCTGCCGCTGATTCGCAAGCTAAAATCGGGGGCATCATGATTCAGCTCAGGCAAGCATTTAGATGTTTTGTCCTGCTGTTCTTAATGTTTGGCTCAACGGCTCAGGCCGGTATTGAGACCCACAACTTTGATGACAGCAACAAGGAAGGGCTCTACAAAGAACTCGTTAGTGAGCTACGTTGCCTGGTTTGTCAAAATCAAAATCTGGCAGACTCTAATGCTAAGCTCGCCATCGACCTGCGTCAGCAGACTTATGAGATGGTACAAGCGGGTGCATCAAAGGCCGACGTTATCGACTACATGGTTCAACGCTATGGCGATTTCGTGCTCTATCGCCCACCCTTTCAAAGTTCCACCCTGCTACTTTGGTTAGGCCCCTTTATCATCCTTGCCCTGGCCTTACTGGGTCTACTCAAATATATCCGTGGACGTAATCAGGTCACCGACCCTGAGATCAGTAAAGAAGATCTCGAACGTGCCAAACGTCTGCTTGGCGAAGATCAGGACACCAAACAACCATGATGACTTTCTGGATAATCAGCGCCATAATGATCGCATTAGCCATCGCCTTTATTGCACCGGCCCTGCTGCGCAAACAACAACAGAGTGAAGGCAAGGAATACCGTGATGGACAGAATGTCGCTATCGCGCGTGAACACCTGCATGACCTTGATGAGGAACTGGCCAATGGCACGCTGACACCCGCACTCTACGATCAGTCAAAGCTGGAGATCGAACAAACCCTGCTATTCGACCTGGAGGAGCAAGGGACAATAGCTCAAGCAAACAAGCATTCCCGTGCTGGAAAAATGGGATTCATTGCTGTTTTAATTGCAATTCCGCTGTTAACCATACTGCTTTACCAACAGATTGGTACACCGCAATTCATCGATGCCAGCACCACCACGATGCCAGCACAACACAGCGGCTCCCCACTCCCCAGCCTTGAACAAATGGTTGCCAATCTGCAACGAAAACTGGAACAAGATCCCGACAATGCTCAAGGCTGGTATCTGATGGGACGCACCCTGATGTCGATGAAGAAATATACCGGTGCAGTTGATGCCTATGAAAAGACCAACCGCCTCGCCGCCAATGAACCCACCGTAATGTTGGCACTGGCCGATGCCATAACCATGGCTCAGGGCGGCGATATGACAGGTAGGCCGAGCGAACTGGTATTTGCTGCCATTGCCATAGACCCGAACCATAGCACTGGATTATGGATGGCAGGGATGATTGCAGAGGAACAGGGCGAAAATGAAAAGGCACTCGATTTATGGCTACGTCTACGTCCGCTGCTAAGTGCGATGCCTGAAGAAGTCGAAGCACTCGACCGTTTAATTAAACGTGTTGCCGGGAAACTCAATAAGGATGTATCACAGTTACTGACAACCACATCCGCCAATCCGAACAATACCGGCAATATTGGAGCCAGCATCAAACTCAGCATACAGATTGATAAGGTTCTCGCTGGTAAGGTAAAGGGTGAAGAGACTCTATTCATCTATGCCAAGGCCATGCAAGGCCCACGTTTCCCGCTTGCTGCTGCCCGCTATCAGGTAAAGGATCTACCGCTAACGATCACACTGGATGACTCTAATGCCGTTATGGCTACAGCAAAATTATCCAACTTTAAACAGATACGCGTTGGTGCAAGGATCTCCTACTCGGGTGATGCTATCACCCATAGCGGGGATTTGATTGGTGAGGTGCAGGACATCACTGTAGGGCAGGAAGCGGTTACGATTATTATTGATCGGGTGTCACCTTAAAATAAAGGTCTGTGGTACGCGCTTGAGGGGACACAGCTAAAAACCAGCTATGTCCCCACTTCGGAGTGGTGCGGGGTGGGGCGGTCTCTATTATTCTTAATGACTCCCTTCTCCTTTATGCGTAAAATCATATCAAAACATTCTTTGGAGTCATCACATGAGTAATATCCAACACCACCGTTTATTGATCCTTGGATCAGGGCCTGCGGGCTATACCGCTGCAATCTATGCGGCACGCGCGAATCTTAATCCAGTTATTATCACGGGTATGCAACAGGGCGGGCAGTTAACCACTACTACTGAGGTTGAAAACTGGCCCGCAGGTGCGCCGGATCTACAGGGTCCCCAACTGATGGATAGCATGCGGGAACATGCGGAACGCTTTGACACCGAGATTATCTTTGATCATATTCACACCACAGACCTGCAACAGGCACCCTATCGTCTTGAAGGTGACAGCGCTATCTATACCTGTGATGCACTCATTATTGCCACTGGTGCATCCGCCCGTTACCTGGGGCTGGATTCAGAAGAGGCCTTCAAAGGACGGGGTGTTTCTGCCTGTGCCACCTGTGATGGGTTTTTCTATAAACAACAAGCCGTCGCGGTTATTGGCGGTGGTAATACTGCGGTTGAAGAGGCGCTTTATCTGGCTAATATCGCCTCACACGTTACCCTGGTGCATCGTCGCGACAGCTTGAAGTGTGAAAAAATCCTGCAAGATCGTTTATTCAAAAAAGTTGAGGAAGGCATTATTACTGTCGAATGGAATCACAATCTGGATGAGGTACTGGGTGATGCACAGGGCGTAACCGGTCTGCGTCTGGCTCATGCTCGTGATGGCAGCACGAAAAAGATTACGGTCACCGGTGTCTTTATCGCGATTGGCCACAAGCCCAATACCGATATCTTTGATGGACAGGTCGATATGGAACATGGCTACCTCAAGATACAAGGCGGCAGCCAGGGTGATGCCACAGCCACCAGCGTCAAGGGTGTATTTGCCGCCGGTGATGTCGCGGATCACATCTATCGTCAGGCGATCACCTCAGCCGGTGCAGGCTGTATGGCAGCACTGGATGCCGAACGCTATCTGGATAACCTGGACCAATAGGAGACAGACTTGAAGTCTGTCCCCGGGTATCCCAACCCCTGAGAGGTTCCCGCTGGTGAGTCCGTTACCGATTACCCTGTTAGATGACACCCTGTGTTTCCCTGCTGTTACACAGGCATTACAGGAACCCGATGGCCTATTGGCCTTTGGTGGCGATCTCAGCCCTGAACGTCTGTTAAGTGCCTATCGTCAGGGTATCTTCCCCTGGTATAACGAGGGTGAACCGATACTCTGGTGGTCACCTGATCCGCGCACAGTGTTATTTCCCAATCAGCTAAAGGTCTCTCGCAGTCTTGGCAAGAGCCTACGCAACAAGGTCATTGAAATCAGTTTTAATCAGTCCTTTAATGCCGTCATCCAGGCCTGTAGCGAACCCCGACCCGGACAAAATGGCACCTGGATCAATAGCGCGATGATCGAGGCCTACGCCCAGCTCCATAAACTTGGTCATGCGCACTCGGTTGAGGTGTGGCAGCAAGGACAACTCATCGGTGGGCTCTATGGCATTCATATTGGACAAGTATTCTTTGGTGAATCCATGTTTAGCCGACAATCCGATGCCTCCAAGATTGCCCTGGTGCATCTGGTTCGGTACTTTAATCAAGGGGAACTTGAGCTAATTGATTGCCAGGTGGGGTCAGCGCATCTGAGTCGTTTAGGTGCTAGCGTTATTCCACGTAGTCGGTTTATTCAATATCTGGAGCAATATTGTTGAAAAAATGAGACTCCACCCCCTTTTTTCGCTACCATTAGGACATGTTAGAAAACACTATAAGCCAACACGAACGCAGAAACCCGGATCAATCCGATCGTAGGACACGTAACCAACTGTCCGGGCACCTGCAATTACTTGCCGAGATGAGTAGTCATCTTGCCTCTAGTAATAGCAATGTGACCGACACTATTGAGCGCGCACTGGTATTGATTGCCCATTATGTCAATGCCCAGGCCGGCTCATTGTTCATCCTGGAGGATGATGCCAGCCGTCTCACCTGTAAGGCATCGGTCGGCCCGATTGATATTACCGGGATCAAAATTGATGCCGATCAGGGCATTATTGGTCACTGTGTTACCACCGGCCAGGGCAAAATCGTACGCGATGTTAGTCAAGATCCTGATTTTATCACTGAGGTGGATGAAGAATCCGGCTTCAAGACCGAATCTATCCTGTGCGCCCCGTTGGTGACCCATGATGAAAAAATCGGCGCCATCGAACTGGTTAATCGACGAGAAAAAGATACGCGTTTTACCGAGTCCGACCTGCTTATGTTGCAAACATTGGCATCTGCCACCTCAATGGCCATTGCCAATACACGCATGGCTGAAAGATTAATGGAACAACAACGTGTACAGCAAGAAATCGATATGGCTGCCGAGATCCAGCGTAGCCTGCTACCCGTTGCCGATGACAAACTACCCATTTTTGGTATCAACATCCCCGCCAGAACAATATCCGGTGATTTCTACGATTATTTTGTCTTAGATGATGGGCGTATCTATTTTAGCCTGGGTGATGTCTCGGGCAAGGGCATGAATGCTGCCTTGTTAATGGCAAAGACCGCCAGCCTGTTTCGTTGCCTGGGCAAGAATATTCACCAGCCTGGCAAGCTACTTGCCAAGATTAATGTTGAGATCTGTGAGACGGCTACCCGGGGTATGTTTGTCACCATGCTCTGTGGCACCTATGATCCTGCAACAGGCAGGACAATATTGGCCAATGCGGGTCACGAACCCGCACTTTTCCTCAATCAGGCCATGCAATACACCAGTATTGAGGCCAGTGCGCCACCACTAGGCATTGTCCCGCCCCTAACGCAGGATGAAACCATTGCTGAACAGGAAATCATGCTTGATGGCGGTTGCCTGTATATATTCAGTGATGGTGTTACTGAAGGCCGAATTGATACCAGTACCCGTTTGGGCATTGACCGACTGAAGCAGGAACTCATTGATCAGCAACATGTTTCAAATCGTGAACAGATTGCCCATGTCTGTTCTCTGTTACAACAATCCAATACCGAACTACACGATGACATAACCATCATGAGTCTTAAGGATGAACGCTGATATCCCTCAGCCACAGGTCTATCGTCGATCACAGATCCCCGCTCGGGCTGACCAGCTTAAATCCATTCGTGAACTGGTCAATCGTGCCTGCGCCGCCTTTGCCTGCACAGCAAGAGACACCCATGATATTATCATCGCGGTTGATGAAAGCTGCCAGAATATTGTCCGTTATGCCTACAACGATAATGAATCAGGTATAATCGATATCGACATCCAGTACCATGACTCATCCATAGAGATCAGGATTCGGGATTATGCAAAAAAAGTGGATCCGGCTATACTAGTGCCAACAGAAAAAGAAAAACTGAGTCCAGGTGGTCTGGGCATTCTACTGATCCAGAAAATCATGGATGTAGTCAAATATCTTCCCGTACCGGATAATACGGGGAATATACTTTTTTTATCCAAAAAGATTAACAAGGGAATCTATGAATTATACAACACAGATTGAGAACGATTACATTCTGGTGTCTTTTAGCGGAGACATCGATCTGTCAAACTCGCCTCAATCACGCAAGATCCTGCTGGATTCCGTCCAACAATCCACCCAGGTACTGGTTAACCTGCAGGATGTCAGTTATATCGATAGCTCAGGCATTGCCACCCTGGTTGAGGCGTTACAGGAATCAAGAAAGAAACAACAACCCTTCTCTCTAATTGCCACCAGTGATGCCGCTCTGCGTGTACTGGAACTCTCACGTCTGGACAAGGTGTTCAGTATGTTTCTTTCCCTTGATGAGGCGCTACAGGGCTAAAAAATGCGTCTTTTTATTGAACAGACGGGGCGTCGCTTCCTTGACTTTACAACCAATATCGGACGTTTGGGTCTGTTTCTAACAGCCATCCTCAGCAGTATTGTGCATCCGCCTTATGAGTGGCGACCGATTATTCGGCAGATCTACTTTATTGGTTCCCGATCCAGTTTTGTCATTATTGTTACCGGTCTGTTCACGGGCATGGTGCTCGGTCTGCAAGGTCATCATAATCTGGCGAAATTTGGTTCTGAAGAGCTACTAGGTTCAGCCGTAGCCCTGAGCCTAATTCAGGAACTCGGCCCGGTATTAACGGCATTAATGGTGATTGGACGTGCCGGATCAGCCATCTGTGCCGAGATCGGCATTATGCGTCATTCTGAACAGATCGACGCACTGGAATGCATGGCTATTGACCCTTATAAATACCTCATCGCACCCAAATTCATTGCCGCCATTATCTCGCTTCCTCTACTCACCTTTATTTTCGATATCCTTGGGATATGGGGCGGCTATTTTGTTGGGGTGATACTCGAAGGTGTCAGTGAAGGTGCTTTTTTTCAGGGCATGTACGATAGTGTGATGATGTCTGATATCCTTCTTGGTATCTATAAGTCAGCCTTTTTCGGCTTATTGATCGCCTTGATTGCCACCTACAAGGGCTTCTTTTTACACCTCAACAAGAATGTCTTTGGTGCCGAGGGTGTCAGTCAAGTGACCACCGATGCTGTTGTTATGTCATCCATATCCGTATTAATATTTGATTACATCATTGGCACCCTTCTGTTATAAGGTTATACAACACCATGAACAAAAAAAATATCGAACTCAATGTCGGCCTATTCATTATTGTTGGGCTTTTAAGTTTCGCCTATCTAGCTGTCAAGATGGGGGACATTGCCCTGCTTAATAATGACAGTTACCAGTTACAGAGTCGATTCACCTCCATATCAGGATTAAAGGAAGGTGCCAATATTGAACTGGCGGGTGTCAACATCGGTAAGGTCTCCGACATTATTCTTGATAATGAGGAATATGAAGCCGTTGTTACCCTGTCCATTAGTAAGCAGGTGAAATTACAGGAGGACAGCATCGCTGCCATCCGTACCGCAGGCATTATTGGTGATCGTTACATTGTGATTAAACCCGGGGGCTCAGATATCTATCTATCGAATAATGACGAAATAACAGAGACAGAATCCGCCATTAGTCTGGAAGAACTCATTAGCAAATATATCTTTGAAAGCAAATAAAGGACATCCCATGAAAAAAATATACCACATCCTGCTGCCACTATTTATGCTCTTCCCTGCCCTGTCGCTCGCAGCCAACATGGAACAAAGTATCCTCGATGATGAATTTGATGATGAAGAGATCATCGAGATCGCCGACCCTCTGGAGCCGATCAATCGCGCCTTTTTTGGCTTTAATGACATACTGTATTCCTACGCACTGAAACCTGTTGCTAAAGCCGTTCGTTATATCCCGGAACCCGCCCGCATCGCACTCAAGAATTTCGTCTCCAACCTGACCACTCCGATACGCTTCATTAATTCATTATTACAGGGGAAATTCAGTGATGCTGGCACCGAAGGTGGCCGTTTTGCCATCAATAGCATCATTGGTATCCTCGGGCTTTTTGATCCCGCCAGAGAGATGGACATCTACAAGAAGGATGAGGATAGCGGTCAAACCCTTGGCTATTATGGCGTAGGACAAGGCTTCTATCTAGTGATTCCCTTTATTGGCCCTTCCAGCCTTAGGGATAGTATTGGTCTGGTTGCTAATTACTATATGGATCCATTATCCCTGTTGTCACCAGAGAGAGACTATTATATCGCTCAAACAGGCATCATCATCAATGAAGTATCGCTGGACAAGGACACCTACGAATCCATTAAAAAGGAACAACTGGATCCATATCTATTCATCCGTGATGCCTATGCTCAACATCGCCAGGGCAAGGTTGAGGAGTAAGACATGACTCTATTATTAAAAAACATACTACTTTCTTTGAGCCTGATTATTGCCAGCATTAGCAGCCCTCTTGCGGCAAATGAATCAGCCCCGATGGAACAGGTCAGAGGCACTATTGATCATATTCTCACCACCCTTAAAGATGATTCCATCAGCAAGCAGGAAAAACGTAAGGTCATCATAGACAGGATCAGCCAGTCATTTGATTTTACCGGCATGTCACAACGCGCCCTGGCAACCAATTGGAGAAAGGCCAACCCGCAACAGAAAAAAGATTTCACTGAATTATTTCAGCAGCTGATACAAAACACCTATATCGGCAGGCTTGAGGCCTATACCGATGAAAAAGTCCGTTATCTAAAAAGTAAGACCAAGGGCAGAAAGGCCATCATCAAGACTATGATCGTTACCAAGAGCGCTGATATTCCAATCAAGTATAAATTGATACAGAAGAATGGAAACTGGCTGGTTTATGATGTGGAGATCGAAAAGATCAGCTTGATCAGTAACTATCGCAGCACCTATCAGTCACTGATTAAAAAGAATGGTTTTGATGGCCTGCTCGCCACTATGCGCGATAAGGTGAATGAGTTAAACCCCTGATTATGTGGTGCGTGATACGCACCCTACCATTAGCATTTACCGCCGGTCAGGCGCTGTAAGTATTCTTCGGCATTCACCACATCATCGCCTGGTCGGCGGTTCAGCATATTCTGTATATGTTCATTGTCACTATTTTTAACCTCATCGACAGTTCCTGTCGTCAACACCTTACCTGCACCAAGAACCGTGATGCGGTCGGCAATCTTGAATGCGCTATCCAGCTCATGCGTCACCACCACAATAGTCATATTGAGAGAATCACGCAGGCGCAGAATCAACTCATCAAGCTCCGCTGATACCACCGGATCAAGCCCGGCTGAGGGTTCGTCAAAGAACAATAACTGCGGATCCATAATCACCGCCCGTGCCAGCGCCGTACGTTTCAACATACCTCCTGAGAGTTCTGAAGGCATCAGATCTTCAAACCCGGACAGGCTGACCAACTCTAGCTTCAGACGCATCATAATATTCGTGATGTTGTCATCCAGATCGGTATGTTGCTTTAATGGCAAGCGGATATTTTCACCCACCGATAAGGAACCTAATAAGGCACCATTCTGAAAAGCAACGCCCAGTTCCTTGCGTAGCTGATAAAGTTCAGACCGCTTAATCGCATTAATATCTTTTCCTAACAGTTTAATAACCCCGGAACTGGGTCTGTTTAAACCGAGTAGATGCCGAAACAATGTTGTTTTACCCGAACCACTACCGCCCATAATAACCCGGATCTCACCACGATTAATATCCAGATCAACCCCGCTCAGGATCTCTCTGTCGCCGTAATGCGTCACCAGATTACGAACTTCAATCACTGTGTCTTGCTTGTTTTCAGACATGTCCAATCCTGCAATTATTTTATTCGCTTGATTATATGTCAATGGTGCGTAATGCGCACCCTACCGAAGGGTATGCACCCACGCCCGGATCACGGTAGGGTGCGCACTGCGCACCATTTAACAAGATTAAAGAATAATCCAACAAGGTCGTTAGCGTATTCAAGTATCGGAAACAAGCTATTTCTCAGCACCCAGGCAACGAGCCTTATCAAGGAGTTTATTATGCTAAGTTTCATATACAATCTAAATCAAAGTTTTGAAAAGAATCATGGCTTCCTTCCCAACACACTGTATCTTAGCCCCCAACATCTGCAACAACTACAAGACTCATTTGATCAGAATATGGATATCGCATGTATCCTGAAACATCTGGATATGGATCTTTTACTGGATCGAACTGTGGTACATCCACATGTCGGCTGGAATCCATTGAAGCATTCCATTGCGAGCTAAATACCTTAATCCTTACACTTTTTCTGTATTCGCAGGTGCGTGTACCTCCTTGTAAACATTATATAAACACCATAAATTCCCGCATTACCTGAGCTAATCACATAAAAATATGCCGGCTTTTTTTACATTAAAGTAGTTGCCCACCATCCCCTCGGAAAAATACATAAAAATCAATTGTTTAACAAATAGTTAAATAGCATATCATTATTGCCCTAGGATTTTATTACATCGGATAATCTTACACTTAAGAGCTCCTCTATTAATTGCTTCAGACCACGCCCACTAATTTCACAGTATCATCATGTTGGCCTGAAAATTGCTTGTCTAAATTGTTAGTGGCTCTCCATATTGCCATATAAGTCGCAAATTGATATTTTAATTGTGCTCAAAGTTAGGGAGGTTTCTCATGAAAGCACTTCAATCAATGTTTTTAATGCTTGCTCTTATGTTTTTTACTATCAATACCGCCAGTGCCGCTCTTTTATACAGCTATACTGGCACATGGTCTCGTGCTTCGCAGCCGCCTGCGAACGGTAATCTTCCTTTCCAATATATAACCAACTGGGAGGGACGTCTTGTTCTGGATACCACAGAAACAGATATATTGTCGGGGAACTATGACTCTTCGATAGTTAGTTTTTTTGAAATCAGTAGCCCGCAAGCAGGAGCTTTTAGTGTTCCTGGCTTGTTTTCACCAGCCGAAAATATTAGTTTTTTTTCAGGTTCGTTGGCTATAAATGGTATTGAGATTAGAGATACTGATTTTACTTTTGGTTGGACGCCGGGTATTGCGCTTCTAACTGATTATACTCCATTGAATGACATTTTTGGCATCAGTACTACCGTTGGTTACGGTGGTAGCGGTTCTTTTCCTCCTTTTGTTAATAATTGGGAATATCAGGGAACAATATCAACTGTTCCACTCCCGCCAACCTTTTTCCTTACGGGGTCTGGCTTACTTGTGTTGTTTGGTTTTGCCAGAAAAAGTAATATGTTCCAAAGGTGATAATAGCTCTTCGGTTCCAAAAGCGGGATTGGTGGTCTGATTGCACTGTTACGATTAAGCAAACGTCAATAAAGCTCCCCGCATACGCGAGGATGACTATACATCCCCTGCATTGTGATAAATAGTTTCGCACAACGGAACTTAAATAGGGTATAATTGTCCGGATATTATTTACAGGCAGGATAGTTTCAATGGCAAAAGAAGATCAGATCGAGATGAGTGGAACCGTAATGGAAACATTACCCAATACTATGTTTCGCGTAAAGCTTGAAAATGACCATGTGGTTACCGCCCACATATCAGGCAAGATGAGAAAGCATTACATCCGCATCCTGACCGGTGACACAGTAACGGTAGAGATGACTCCTTATGATTTGAGCAAGGGTCGTATTACTTATCGCGAGCGTTAATTATGGTGCGCAGTGCGGGCACCTACCGTCTCAAATGCATCGTGCGGTATTTACCCCTTAGGCTTTGACCAGAGCCTTCACCTCAAAGTCCAGTTTCTTATCTTCATTCACAAACACACTAACCTCGCCACCACTGGATAGATCGCCAAATAGTAATTCGTCCGCCAGTGGCTTCTTGATATATTCCTGTATCGTACGCGCCATCGGTCTTGCACCCATTTTGCTATCATAGCCATGCTCGGCAATCCATAGACGCGCCTCATCATCAACCTTCAATGCCACATGTTTTTCCTGTAGTTGCAACTCCAACTCATCAATAAACTTGTTAACCACCTGAGCAATACCAGAAGAATCGAGCGCATTGAATTGAATAATGGCATCCAGTCGGTTACGGAACTCAGGAGTAAACAGGCGTTTAATGGCCTCCATACCATCGGAGGAATGATCCTGCTGCGAAAAGCCAATTGAAGCACGACCCATTTCCTGGGCACCGGCATTAGTCGTCATGACCAGGATGACATTTCTAAAATCAACCTTACGACCATTGCTATCGGTCAGGGTGCCATTATCCATCACCTGCAACAGGAGATTAAAGACATCCGCATGTGCCTTCTCTATCTCATCCAGCAACAATACTGCATGAGGATGCTTGAGTACCTCTTCTGTTAACAAACCGCCCTGATCGTAGCCAACATAGCCGGGGGGCGCACCAATCAGCCGTGAGGCGGTGTGACGCTCCATATACTCGGACATATCCAATCGAATCAGCTCAATCCCTAATGATAGTGCCAATTGACGCGTAATCTCGGTTTTGCCGACACCGGTTGGCCCGGCAAACAGGAATGAACCAATAGGTTTGCGTTCATCCCTCAAACCCGAGCGTGACATCTTAATGGCAGAGGCGAGAGAGATAATCGCCTCCTCCTGACCAAACACCGTTAATTTAAGATCGCGCTCCAGGGTACGTAGCTTGTCCTTGTCCGTGGATGACACACTTCTTTCCGGGATACGGGCAATATTGGATATGATGCGTTCAATATCCGCCACACCCACTGTTTTTTTACGTTTGGAGGCCGGTAATAACTGTTGACTGGCTCCCGCCTCATCAATGACATCAATGGCCTTATCCGGTAAATGACGGTCGGTAATATAACGCTCTGAAAGCTCTGCAGCGACACGCAAAGCGCGAGGCGAATACTTGATGTGATGATGGTCCTCAAAACGCGTCTTCAAACCCTTCAGAATCTTTATCGTCTGTTCAACACTAGGTTCGGCGACATCAATCTTCTGAAAACGTCGAGCCAGGGCATGATCCTTTTCAAAGACCCCGCGATATTCCTGATAGGTGGTCGAACCGATACATTTTAACTCACCCGAAGCTAGCACAGGTTTAATCAGGTTAGAGGCATCCATCACCCCACCCGAGGTTGCTCCGGCACCAATAATAGTATGAATCTCATCGATGAAGAGTATCGCACCCGGTTCTTTATGAATCTGCTTCAGCACCAGTTTCAGGCGTTTCTCAAAATCACCCCGATACTTGGTGCCGGCAACCAGTGCGCCCATATCCAATGAATAAATCACTGCATCCTTTAACACTTCAGGAACCTCTTCATCGACAATCATTTTGGCCAGACCCTCGGCCAGCGCAGTCTTACCAACACCCGCCTCACCAACATACAGGGGATTATTTTTACGCCGTCGACACAGAATTTGTATGGTGCGCTGAATCTCATGATCCCGACCAATCAGAGGATCAATCCGACCCTCTTTTGCCATTATATTCAGATTTCTGGAAAAGTTATGCAAGGCCTGTTCGGCACTATCCTCAGCAGCCTCAACCCCCGTCCCAGGTGTGACTGATTCACTCAGTTCCGGCTCATCCTTTTCAATACCGTGTGAGATATAATTCGTCATATCCAGTCGACTGACATTCTGTTTCTGCAAAAAATAGGTGCATTGTGAATCCTGCTCACTAAAAACTGCCACCAACACATTCGCCCCGCTAACCTCCTTGATACCCGAGGACTGCGCCTGAAATACCGCGCGCTGCAATACACGTTGAAAGGCCAACGTAGGCTGTGTTTCACGGTCATCATCCGATGACAGACGTGGACTGGACTCATCAAGAAACCGAATCAGCTCATCGCGTAGTTGCACAAGATTCGCACCACAGGCTC
Source organism: Gammaproteobacteria bacterium (assembly GCA_013151035.1). Lineage (NCBI taxonomy): Bacteria > Pseudomonadati > Pseudomonadota > Gammaproteobacteria > Gammaproteobacteria bacterium. The sequence goes on along the minus strand of JAADJB010000010.1, from coordinate 14,006 downwards.
TCAATGCCTGTGCCGCAGCCGGATTATCAAGCAACGCCAACAACAGATGTTCAACCGTCATAAACTCATGACGATCCTCACGCGCATTCCTGAATGCCAGGTTCAGGGTAAACTCCAGTTCTTTACTCAACATGAATCACATTACTCCATACATACATCAATCAATAACATCCATACTACACAACAATGGATGCTGGTAGCCACGTGCATATTCATTAACACGAGAGACCTTAGTCTCGGCAATCTCCCGAGTAAAAACCCCACATACCGCCTTACCCTCGGTATGCACCTGCAACATAACACGGGTCGCCTGTTCCCTGCTCATGGAAAAGAAACGCTCCAGTATCTCCACCACGAATTCCATTGGTGTGTAATCATCATTCAACAGTAGCACTTGATACTGCGGCGGTTGTTTCAAGGTCGTCGGTGCTTCCTGCAAGGCAAGCCCTTCATCTCCTCCTGAATGATCCTCAAACCTGTTCATACACCTACATCCACACACTAAAGACTTAACAACCATAATAGTAACCCGCACGGGCATGAATATCACCTAAATTATAGCCAATAGCTTGACTCGCTCTGTAAGATGAATTCTAATTAGGTACTAATCAAATCTGATTTGATTAAGGTTTGTTTTCACCCGCTCGGTTAAAGGGCATCCGGGGGAGGCAGTAAAGATATAACAGCCGGGATAACCCGGGGAAATAGAGGTATACGAAGTATGGCCACTGGTACGGTAAAATGGTTTAGTAATAGCAAAGGTTATGGTTTCATCGCTCCCGATGACGGTGGAGAAGATGTATTTGCACACTTTTCTGCGATTGAAATGGATGGATACCGCTCTTTAACTGAAGGGCAAAAGGTTCAGTTTGAAGTTGAAGATGGTCCTAAAGGGCTTCAGGCCAGTAAGATAACCGAAGGTTAAGTGGTCTGGGTTTTCTAACGGAAACCTCGCAAATAAAAAGAGGCCCGCATAATTGCTGGCCTCTTTTTATTTAAGTTCGCCAGAGAACCTAGGCAATATCCATATAAAAAAATACAAACCGCCCCTGTTCAATATCAATCTTCAAGGTAGCACCATGACTAATAGCATAATCAACATAGCCCGGAATGGCACTATCCTGATGACATTCTGATGAATGCTGTGGTGATTCAAAATCCCGATCCCGGTCATACCAGGATATCAACATACATTCACCCAATCGTGCCTCAGCCTCATTAGCAGCCAACTGCATCGCCTCCTTATAATCAACCACCGACTGAGTTGGAGATAACTCGATCATAGTAATCGCCGTCGATTCAGACATTATATATTCCCACACATTGCAACACAATTAACTCAAGAGACAGGAATTGCTCTTCTCTAACAGAGACCCTTGCCCGCATGGACGCGGGCATGGAGCCTACACGGATGTATTCACGGCGTGTCTCTGTTAGAGAAGAGTGATGCATGTCTCGAACTTTACCGGAAGCAAGGTTCCCAGAAAAAAGGAGTAACCCCTGCCTCGGATTTAGATTTACTTCTTCAGACATAAAAAAACCCCGACCAAGGCCGGGGTTTCCTGTATCAAGATGCATAGCACACCTTGCTATCCAACATTACATATCCCACAAACCACTATCTTCACCAACCGCTTCTTCGATTGCGCTCTCGATAATTGCAGGGATAATTGCATTCTTGGTAAAGGCTAAGTAACCTGAATCCCAAAAATACAACTGCATACGCCACATCTCACCATATTGAATAACGGATACTTCGCCATCCATATTCAGCACCAATACTTCCATAGGCATTGCTGTGATGTGATCAACACCAGGAATCGGAGCGTCATCAGTCTTGCCATCGCTACGGAAATCAGAGTTAATACGCAGAGTACGATCCTGAGTGTAATCATTGATAATACCAAAATAAACGGCATTAGGATTAACCTGAATCTTGGTCAACAATGTCCAACCTGAAGACTCATCCACATCACCTGACTCAGGCGCTGCCTTGATTGCCTTCTCAACCTTGGCCACAACTTCAGCAAAGTTTTCTTCGTCTTCAACCATTGGGTTCTGATTGCCTTCAAAATCAGAGAAACCAGTCATCATCTTGGCAGGGCCATCACCATTGAAGCCTTCCAGCGCATCCACTTCACGAATAGGCTCTAACTGCTTACGTTCCGGTGTACCAGGAACCTGTGCAGCAATAGCACGAATCTCGGCAGCAACCTTGTTAGCCGCAGCTAACATCTTGTTAAGGTTGTCACCTTCACTATAGAATACGTGGGCATGAGCAACCGGATTGGCCATATTGATAAAGGTCTTCTTACCTGGACCATATTCGTAGATACCAATACGCAGGATCTGAGCAGAAGCGGTGTTCGCTTCTTCACCCGCTGCCGCTGCCATGTAAGCAGGCGAGGTAACGATGTAAATCTTCGCTCTCTGCTTGCCTTCAGGAACATAGATGTCACGTTTAGCATGCAACGTCAGACTTGATGCCGCTAGAGCTTTTTCAAAAGCAGCAACAGTGCTGGTATAATCACCGGATGCTGCCAGGATACGTTCAAAAATACCATATTCCTGATCTGCATGAGCCGAGCTCATGGCAAACAGAAACACCCACGCCACTAGGGCGCTCTTCAATAGACTTCTCATTTAATACTCCTCCAACACTGGATTTTTTTATAAAAATAGTAAAACTAAAAACATTCATCTCCATGAATAGTGTGATTATATCCAAATTGAACGCAAGTACCACCCCTGAAGAGAAATCAGCCACTAATTTCATCATAAATATTACGGCATATTCGTGTATTATTTCTATTGAAACAAGAAGATAGATCAATCAAACTTTTCGCATAAATTTTATAAATTCATTATCATCAGGGTACTGATTAACATAAACAACCACATTAACATAATCATTTAATTGATTGTAAAACAAAGGTAAATAAAGAAATAAATGTCTAAAAAGAATAAGCTAAAGATTACTATCGGTCTCTCGGGCGGTGTTGATTCCGCAGTTTCAGCCCACCTGTTAAAGCAACAAGGACACCATGTCGAGGCCCTGTTTATGAAAAACTGGGATGAAGAGGATACCGAAGAATACTGCCATGCTGCCGAGGATTTAGCGGATGCCCAAGCGGTTTGCGAACAGCTTGATATCCCCCTGCACTCAATCAACTTCTCCGCAGAATACTGGGATCGTGTATTTGAGCATTTTCTCAACGAATACCGTGCCGGACGCACTCCTAACCCCGACATCCTTTGTAATCAGGAAATAAAATTCAAGGCCTTCCTTGATTACGCACTGGATCAAGGAGCCGATTGCATTGCTACCGGACACTATGCCCGCATCAAGCGACAGGAGGGAAAATACCGTCTGTTAAAAGGCATCGATGATGGCAAAGATCAAACCTATTTTCTCTACACTTTGGGTCAGCACCCTCTCAGCAAGACTCTGTTTCCCATTGGGGGCCTGCACAAGACACAGGTTCGTGAAATTGCTCACGACATCAATCTCCCGGTTAAGGATAAAAAGGATAGCACTGGCATCTGTTTTATCGGCGAACGCAAGTTCAAGGACTTTCTGTCACGTTATCTGCCCGCACAACCGGGTGATATTCGTGACAGTAACAATCAACTAATGGGTCAACATCAAGGGCTTATGTATCACACTATCGGACAACGTCAGGGGTTGGGCATTGGTGGTCAACAAGGAAGCTCAGGTCAACCCTGGTATGTTATTGGTAAAGAACAGGAGAATAATATATTGCGCGTTGCCCAGGGTCACGATCATCCAGAGCTGTTTACCCGACATTTAACTGCCAGCCAACTCCGCTGGAGCTGTGGTAATCCACCCGCTGCCCCCTGTAGACTACAGGCAAAAATCAGGCATCGACAGGCGGATCAGGCCTGTACTATTGTGTCTTTACATAGGGATAGCTGTAAAGTTGAATTTACACAGGCACAACGCGCGATTACCGCCGGACAGTCTATTGTCTTTTATGATGGTGATGAGTGTCTGGGGGGTGGGGTTATTAATGCGACCCGCTAGGTTTGTGGTACATTCTATCGTGGGGCCAGAGCCAAAAACCGGCTCTGACCCCGGGTTCGGTGTAGCCTATGGGTGACTGAATCCGTATAATCGTATGTCATCGAATTAAATCATCAGCGGAGCACCTATGAACGATAGCTTTTCCTCACGTAGCCAATTAACTGTTGGTCAACAACAATATGAAATCTTTCGTCTGGATGCACTGGAAGAACAATACCACATATCCAGGTTACCCTACTCTATAAAGATACTGCTGGAAAACCTGTTACGTTATGAAGATGGCATCACCGTTACTGCCGATGATATTCGCGCCTGTGCTGAATGGGATCCCAAGGCAACCCCGAGCAAAGAGATTGCCTACCGCCCTGCCCGTGTCTTAATGCAGGACTTTACCGGGGTACCCGCACTGGTTGATCTGGCCGCCATGCGTGACGCCATGAAGAAACTCGGTGGTGACCCGGACAAGATCAATCCATTGCAACCGGCTGAACTGGTGATTGATCATTCGGTGCAAATTGACTCCTTTGGTAACAATGATGCTGCTGACATCAATGCCAATATGGAATATCAGCGCAACCAGGAACGTTACAGCTTTCTCAAATGGGGACAAAATGCCTTCTCCAATTTCCGCGTGGTTCCACCGGATACCGGCATCATCCATCAGATCAATCTGGAGTTTCTGGCTCGCACTGTATTTGCTCAGGAAAACAACGGTGTATTACAAGCTTACCCCGACACCCTGGTGGGCACCGATTCTCATACCACGATGGTCAACGGGCTCGGTGTATTAGGTTGGGGCGTTGGTGGTATCGAAGCCGAGGCCGCCATGCTGGGACAACCGGTCTCCATGTTAATTCCACAGGTCGTTGGCTGTCGGCTGAATGGCGAATTACCCGAAGGTGCCACCGCAACCGATCTGGTATTGACTATTGTTGAGGTGCTGCGCAAACACGGTGTGGTTGGCAAGTTTGTCGAGTTTTGTGGTGAAGGCATTAAACACCTGTCACTGGCCGATCGTGCCACCCTGGCCAATATGGCACCTGAATATGGTGCCACCTGTGGCATCTTCCCGATTGACGAAGAGACCCTGCGTTACCTCAATCTGTCAGGCCGTGCCGAAGAACAGATTGCCCTGGTTGAGGCCTACGCCAGGACGCAGGGTATGTTCCTACTGGACGATCAGCCCGAGGCAGAATACTCCAGTATGGTTGAACTGGACATTTCCAGCATTGAACCTTGCATCTCCGGCCCTAAACGCCCACAGGATCGCATCCTGTTAAGCCAGAGCAAGAATAACTTTGCTCAGGCTCTGAGCGAGATGAAGGCAGAACGCAAACTGGTTAGTCAGCCTGTCAGTAGCGAAATTAATGGTCAATCCATTACCCTTAATGATGGCTGCATTGTTATTGCCTCCATCACTTCCTGTACCAACACTTCTAACCCCTCCGTCATGTTAGGTGCCGGACTGGTGGCAAAAAAGGCAATAGAAAAAGGCCTTAAGGTTAAACCCTGGGTCAAGACCTCACTGGCCCCTGGCTCATTAGTTGTTACCGAATATTTGAATAATGCCGGACTGATGCCCGCACTGGAGGCAATGGGCTTTAATGTTGTCGGCTATGGCTGCGCTACCTGTATCGGCAACTCAGGCCCACTACCTGAACCCGTATCCGCTGCCATTGCTGAAGGCAATCTATCGGCTTGTGCCGTATTATCCGGCAACCGTAATTTTGAGGGGCGCGTCCATGCTGAGGTACGCATGAATTATCTTGCCTCACCACCACTGGTCGTCGCTTATGCCATCGCTGGCACCATGGATATTGATCTGGCAAGCGATGCTATTGCACAGGATCAGGATGGAAAGGATGTCTTCCTCAAGGACATCTGGCCCACTCAGGCAGAGATCAACAATGCCATTGATAGTGCCCTGAAGCGTGACAACTTTACCACGGTCTATAAGGATATCTATCAAGGTGAAAAACGCTGGCAGGAATTAAACGCCCCTGAGGGTCAGCTATTTGGCTGGAATGCAGATTCAACCTATATCCAGTATCCCCCTTATTTTGATGACATGCCCAAAGAGCCGGATACCATCACCGATATCACCCATGCACGGGTACTCGCTGTGCTCGGTGACTCCGTGACCACCGACCATATCTCACCGGCGGGTGCCATCAAACCTGATAGCCCGGCAGGCATTTATTTGCAACAACAAGGTGTCGAGCAAAAGGATTTTAATTCACTGGGATCACGCCGTGGCAACCATGAAGTCATGATGCGCGGTACCTTTGCCAACATTCGTCTGCGCAATCTAATGGCGCCCGGTACAGAGGGTGGCATTACCCGTCACCAGCCATCGGATGAAGAGATGCCGATCTATGATGCGGCAATGAAATATCGTGATGACAATACGCCACTGGTGGTGCTGGCAGGAAAGGAATATGGTTCCGGTTCATCCCGCGACTGGGCCGCTAAGGGCCCCCGCCTGTTAGGTGTGCGCGCTGTTATTGCCGAAAGCTACGAACGCATCCATCGCACCAATCTGGTCTGTATGGGTATCCTGCCGTTAGAGTTCAATAAAGGTGACTCAGCCGCTAGCCTGGGGCTCAACGGTAGCGAGGTATTCCACATTGAAGGCCTGGGTGATGGCTCGGTCAAGAGTCTGGAAGTCCGCGCAGTCAAGGCTGATGGCACTGAAATCAAGTTAACAGTACGCGTCCGCATCGACACACCGCAAGAAATTGAATACTATCGTCATGGTGGTATCCTGCAGTATGTGCTACGCCAACTAGCAGCCTAGACAATCGTTCGAATAACAAAGGAAAACCTCATGGAGTTAACAGCACTCACCGCAGTATCCCCCATTGACGGACGTTATGGTAGCAAGACCCGTGCCCTGCGCCCCATCTTTAGTGAATATGGTCTGATCCATCATCGTGTCATCGTTGAGATACGCTGGTTACAGATGTTGGCACAACATGAGCAGATCACTGAGGTGCCCGCCTTTAGTGATCATGCCAACAAAATCCTCAATGAGATTATTGAGAATTTTAACGAACAGGATGCACAACGGGTCAAGAATATCGAGGCCACGACCAATCATGATGTTAAGGCGGTCGAGTATTTCCTCAAGGAAAAGATTGAGGGCAACAAGGAACTTGAGGCCATTAGCGAGTTTATTCACTTTGCCTGCACCTCTGAGGACATTAATAACCTATCCCATGCACTGATGCTGGACAAAGCGCGTAAACAAGCCCTACTACCCGATATGGATGCTGTTATCAATGCCATCCGTGAACTCGCTATTGAGCAGGCAGAGACCCCGTTACTATCACGCACGCATGGACAACCAGCATCCCCCAGCACCCTGGGGAAAGAGATGGCTAATGTCGTCTATCGTCTACAACGCCAACGCGATCAACTGGCACAGGTCAGCATACTGGGCAAGATCAATGGTGCGGTAGGCAACTATAACGCCCATCTAATCGCCTACCCGGAGATCGACTGGCCGCAGGTGGCAAAGAACTTTGTCGAAGGTCTGGGCGTGGAATGGAATCGTTATACCACCCAGATAGAACCACACGATTATATTGCTGAATTATTTGATACCACGGCTCGCTTCAACACCATCGTTATCGATTTTTGTCGTGATATCTGGAGCTATATCTCAATAGGTTATTTCAAACAAAAAACCGTCAAGGGCGAGATCGGCTCATCGACCATGCCGCACAAGGTCAACCCGATTGATTTTGAAAATGCAGAAGGCAATCTTGGTATTGCCAATGCTATATTCTCACACCTGGGTAGCAAACTACCGATCTCACGCTGGCAACGGGATCTAAGTGATTCAACGGTATTACGCAATCTTGGCACTGGCGTTGGTCACAGCATCATTGCCTATAACTCCTGCCTGCGCGGCATTAGCAAGCTAGAGGCTAATCCACAACGCACATTGGAGGATCTGGACAACAATCAGGAGGTTCTAGCTGAAGCAATACAAACCGTAATGCGGCGCTATGGTATCGAAAACCCCTACGAGAAGCTCAAGGATCTCACGCGTGGACACCGTATTGATAAGGAACAACTGGCTCAGTTTATCCAGACCCTGGAGATACCTGATGAGGCTAAACAGGCGCTCGCCAATTTAAGTCCCGCCAGTTATATTGGTAATGCCGTAGAACAGGCAAAATCCATTTAATAAACCACGGATGTTTTAGATTTAAGGAGTTGATGCTATCAAAAAATATTTATCCATCGATAATATATTATGGACGACTATCCTTGTCATCATGATTGGCAGCGGGATATTAGTTCAAACACATCTGAATAGCACTCAAATGACCCTGTTCTTCATCGCCCAGGTGCTTCTGTTACTGTGTTTTTCCTATCTTTTTTATAGCCAAAAGAAAAACAAGATTCGACTTATCGAAGAAATAACTATCAGCCTGCAAGATATTCAACAATCAAAAGAATCGCCCCATCAAGCGGTTAGTACAGACCATGCGTCGAATGAATTCATCAATCTCTTTAATCAAACAATTAATGCTGTATCAGCTAACAAATCATTATTTGTCAATGTATCACAACAACTGGCATCCCACGCCCATGAGTTATCCAAAAATGCCGAAGAGATTCATTTGCAGATGTCCTTGCAGGACAAGATGATCCAGGTTGCCAAACAACAACTGGATGGTTTAAATAATGTGTTTAAACATGCCAGCAATACCGCCGATGAAACAGTCAGGGTAGCCAATAATTCCGAACAGGAAGGCAATAGTGGCAAACTGGTAATGACCCAGGCAATGAGTGAAATCAGTAATCTTTCAGATGAGGTCAATGGTATGGAAAGGATTATCCAGCATCTGGGAGAGGATAGCGAGGCCATCAATGGTATCGTCAACGTCATCCGTAATGTCTCTGATCAAACCAACCTGCTGGCACTGAATGCTGCCATTGAGGCAGCACGGGCAGGTGAGCATGGACGTGGTTTTGCCGTGGTCGCTGACGAGGTACGCGGACTGGCCAATAAAACCCATGACTCAACAGAAGAAATCAGAGTTATCATTGACACCCTGCATGAACACGTAAGTATCGCTGTTAAGGCAATTAAAAGCAGTGTTGATCTGGCCAGAAGCTCTGATGAGATGATAGAAAATGTAATTATTTCCTACTCCGAGATTGTCGGTTACATGTCCGAGGTCAGTCGTCTGGGAACAACACTGGCCTCATCCACTCATAACGAGCAGGACACAGCGAGCCACACCGTCAACACACTTGAACAAATCAAGGATATCAGTCAACGAACCGTTGACCATATAGAACAGATGGAGGCATCGAGTATGGAATTAGGTAAATTGGGAGAGCAACTGGAGATTCTGTCGAATGGATCCCAGGCTAACTCCAACAAGGAAAATAGCGGCGAGATTGATCTCTTCTAAACAGCCCATTGAATACTGTTTTCCAGTTTATCCCTGATCAGCCCAGAGCCTCGCCCTTTTCCCCCACGATAACAGGAACGCAAGTCTGCGGAAGAAAGTCAGTTAAAGGATTTACATGCTAAAATTGGTGAGCTGACGCTGGAGAATGATTTTTTAGCAAAAGTGCTCGGGCGTTGAATACGGCTGAGCGCAAAACAAAGATTAATCGATCACATGAACTACCGATCAGTCGGCAGTGTAAAGTGCTGAATATCAGCCGTTTATGTGACGATCTATGGGATACTTATGACCTGTGTATCAATCGTAAGCGTGTACAACGGTTGATGAGGATAATGGGTATACGTGCACTGTATCCCGGTGCGAAGACAACGCGGCCAAACCTTCAGCATAAGGTTTACCCCTATTTGTTGCGGGATCTGGATATTAACCGGGTGAATCAGGTATGGTGCACCGATTTGACTTATAGTGCCCCATGCGTAAAAATTTTCTATATCTGGTCGCGATCATGGACTGGAATTCCAGGAAGGTGCGTCATGGCGATTGAGAAATACCCTGGATGCAGGCCTTGGCAGAATGACACCCGATCAGGTATATTATGATCTACCTTCGGGACTACCGATTGCTGCATGAAATAGATGTCAGGGATACCACTTAAGAAAAGCAATTGATTGTGTCAGTAATGGGATCCACACTTTTAACATGCAGGTTATCATAATGAAACATATCACAAGGTATTTTCTGAAAATCAGGAATGCTGCTGTTTTTTTTGTGCCAATCACCATTATCGCGCTTAGCTTGTTTCTCTCTCCAACAACAATTATGAAGGAAACAAAGTATCCCCTTGAGTCAACAGTAACACCAAAGGAAATAAGTTTGGAAAAAAGCTGGGAACGTAAAAACCTTACGCCTGTCGTTGACCATAACCCCGGAACATCTTCGCGCCCTTTTCGCAATCGTCCTTATCGGATAGCTAATATTCAGGGCACTACAAAAGCCTACATCACACTTCCTGGAACTGAAAATTACCCTGGATCAAAGGTTGCCCTTCTTGATACTAAAACCAGAACAATAGAGACGAAAATAAAAGTGGGCATTGCCCCTTATGGAATCGCGTCTCATCCCTCTGGAAAATGGGTGGTCGTAACAAATCGGTTTTCAAATTTCCTTTCAGTCATCAATACAGAAAATCAAACGGTAGAAGCTGAAATCCCTGTGCCATTTTATTGCGATGATCTTGTATTCTCAAAAAATGGCAAAATGCTATTCATTTCAAATTTCTGGAAAAACCAGGTTATCGTTGTTGATATAAATGTATCAAATCAAAAATTAACAGGAAAACTCAGGCACCTCGGTTTCGATAGAGTGGATTTTTTCGGATCGCAAAAAATAAAATCCGAACAATGGCATGTCTGTGAAATCTGCGGATGGAGAAGCAAAACCGAAACAAAGTGTAAACAGTGTGGCCATAAAATGGTTAGCCAGGATATTGAAACCATTATCCACGAAAAAACCGGCGTCGGAAGTATTTTACGCGCCTCATGCGGGACAACGCAGTGCCATATGTACCGCACTGCCGGATTTTATGCGGGTAATGATAAAGAGGAATCATTTCGTAGCGCCGCTATTCATTCTGCTACTCTTCTTGCTTCGGTTATTTCCACAAAAGATGGAGGATGGGCTGATGGTGTTGATGGTCGCCACCATCCAAAAGGCGTTATTTTCGAGGATCTGGAAAATAATTCCGATTACAAAAGGATAGCCGACTGGATTGCAAATGGAGATGAAGGGCCAGGCATTGCAGTCGGAAATAAACCACGGGATTTACTGTTATCTCCAGACGGAAGTACGCTCTATGTTGCGAATACCGGATCTTTGGATATTTCAGTGATTGATATTAAAACAATGAGCGAAACAAAAAGAATTTTTACTCGCTCACCGGTTAACGATCTGGTTTGGGTCGATGGACGAATCATTATTGCCACGCTTGGCGTAGGTTCAGGACATCCAAAACAACATGATTCAGGACGTGAGAGCCTGGATCGAAATAACCCACAAACGGAGTTTTCTATTTTTCGAGACAAGAACACCGGAAAACCACTCCCTTTAGAACAGCAAGTCCCACTCGGTGAATTTGATGATATTGATGGAACGGCTCAGGAAAAATTCAGGGATATTACAAATGACCTGGTTATCCTGCATCCAGATGCAGACAATGTCGCAAGCTATAAAACAACAAGATTGTTTACTCGCTATACATCCGATTCATTTGAATCCATGGCGGGAGATACAAAAGGAGATGTCGACAAAGAGTTGATGAAAGTCGTAGGGGCATTTCCTGAACAAATTGTTAACGTAAAAAACAGGATTTACGTATCAATGTCCGGAACGTTTGAGGTTCAGGAATGGGAAGTCGATCGAAGTGAAAAAACAGCTTCACACCTCCATCCACTAAGAATTTTCAAGACCGAATTCAAACCAGGCGGAATAAGCTTTGCTAATGGTCATCTGATTGTATTAAATCAACTTAGTGACTCCATTACATTTATTAACCTGGAAAGCGGGGAATCAACAAATATTTCTTTAAGAGAAGACGCACCCGAATTCCCCTCTAATGAGTTTGAACGGGGAGAATTTTTCGTTCAAACCAGTATTTTTTCTGCTGATCAGGATCAAAGCTGTGTTCATTGTCATTATCGTGATACATCAGATGGCAAGGCATGGAGTGTAAGTCAGGTAATGGGGCAAACCCGCAACGGTAAAGAACGAACCGGCGGTAGTCGTGAAATCCCCGATATTCGCATTCTGACACAAAAAATACCCTTATTTCTGGAAGGCATACTCTCTATTGATGAACCATTAACAATGATGATGGAACACAATCCATTAATCGATTTTTCAGAAAAAACACCTGTTGCTGACCTTACGGATATATTTTCTGACACGACAAACCAGAAATCTGCTGACAGTATTGTTGTCGCCACAACTGCGGCTCTCAAACTCAATGGAATAAATCTATCTGATCTTATAAAGCGACGGGAGATATTCTTTGAAACCCTCTCTAAAAAATATTTTGGAACATCCTATTCATTTCGTGATTTTCAAAAATTTATCGGTGTTTATCAAGCAGGCGCATCTCGCCTTTTACCCAATCCCATGGATAAGAATGATTTAATGGTTCAAATTGGCAAGGAATTATTTAACTCCCCAAAGGTTGGTTGTGCGGGTTGTCATCCTGCGCCAGCATTTACAGATAAAATTAATGTCTACAACCAGAATAAATCATTTCCTCCCCTTGTTACGCCTGCAAAGCGTGACAATATTCACACCCTCATAAGCGCCGACCGAATTGACTATTTAAATGGTTATATTCGAGAGTGGGATAAACAGGATAAAGGCAGGGTTGAGGAACATGAAGGATTCTATGTAGCCCCATCCTTACGCGGCATCTGGGCAAGACCCCCTCGATTTTTACACCATGGACATGCAGTAAGTTTACGCGAAGTTATAACCACACCTAAACACATCGCATTAAGACATTTTGCTACAGAACGAAAGGATGTGTCCAGACCGGGAAATATGGAGACAGGGCTAAATGAACTCAATGGAGTACCGGATATTCATGGAGTAACCTCACATCTATCAGTATGGGAAATCGAATGCCTTATAAAATTCATACAGTCTATCTAGTCACTATTTTATTACTCACTTTTGTGGCCGGGAACTATTTATTTTTCAATGATAGTACACCACAAAAAACCATTACCCGGACAGAGCGCCTGTTCAATCAATTTAGCTCCGAAATAGTGCCTGTTTTAAATGTTCGATGTAATAATTGCCATGCACTTGAGACGAAAAAATACAAGCAAGTCGAAAAAAACCTGGACACAATTCCCTTTGCAAAATGGGAAGTCAATGCCAGCGGTGATCTCGAAACATTACCGCAACAAAGAATCGCATATACTCGCTTCACATATACGAATAAAAAATCATCGAGAAAATTCTCCCCTCTCGGATTCAGGAATGACCATCTCGCCAGCCCCATTCTGAGGGTGCCACTGGCAAATAACTTTTCAGGAGTTCGACATCCTGAAATATTTTCCTCTGTAAATGATCCTGATTTCAAAAAAATGCTGTCCTGGGTTAAAGAAGAAATTGAATTCAGAAGAGAAACACCCCCACGCCCTTTAACATCAAATGAAAAGTTTTTTGCCAAAAAAATCATTCCAATTCTTGTTAGAAAAAACTGTTTTGGATGTCATGGATTAAATGCGTTTAACGATCTCAAAATGGATACTGGAATCCCCGCATACAAGGAACGATTTACAGATGAAATGGTGAGCTATAACCGTAAAGCAATGCTTGGCATGAAAACTCGACAGGTCAATCTTTCGGGGTCTATCTCCCAATCACGCCAACTCGTAAAAAACATCCCGATTTCAGATGGCGGGATTATCCACAAGGGAGGAAACCATTTTTTCCGAAAGAATGACCCAGACTTCAAAATACTCTTGAAATGATTTTTTTGG
>JAADJB010000009.1 GCA_013151035.1 Gammaproteobacteria bacterium | reverse complement strand
TCGTAGAGATTCCATTACTCTCACCCTGTCCACATACCAGATGATTGTGGGTTTCCAGTAAATGGATTTCAGAACACCTTTTATAGCTTCATAAGTAGGTAGGTGATAACTACATTTCTCACCACCAATTTTGGTGACTGGATCAGTAAACAGGGCATAACGACCATATACCTTGAAGCTGACACTATTTTTGGGTTTGTCATGCATTCGGGTTCCTCCTAACACATATTGAGTTTCATTGAGCTACACGGCTTATCTGACAAGCCGAATTTATCGCTATAATATTGTTCATCCAGCCAATAAATACCTTCACCGGGCTGTATTTCATGTACGGCTTTTTCTTCTTGTAGCCGTTTCCAGACATTGGGGAATACATTGACACTATATTTTTGTGCTTGCCTAAGTAGTTCCCGATAGGTTTTTACATCAAATTCTTTTGCCACACACCCCAGCTCAGCAATGATTTTTGCTCCCTCGTCCCCATAAGGCACAATAACCGCCTGTGTCGGTGAGTCAATGGCTTTAAACACTTTTCCTGCTGTCATAAATGATTGCCGAAGCAGTATTGGATTACTGTTACAGCCTACATTTCTTGAGTTGTTACTTAACAGATTTAATAAATTATCATCCCTGCCTAAGTGTTTTGAAGATACTGGGTAACTCATTTCTCCTGCACGGTCATAAAAATAATATTTAAAATATTGCTTAATTGCATCCGGTGCCAACAAATTTTTAAAGCCTTCATCAAAAACACGTTGCGCCTTATCTCGGCCAATTTTTATGTCTTTTAATAAATCAATTTTTTCCTCACTCGGGTTCACGACATGAACTTCTGCCATTTCACGCAAACCATTTCTGTTACAGCGACCGGCAGCCTGTGCAATGGAATCTAGCCCTGCAAGAAACCGGATCACTGATGCAAAGTCCACATCAACACCAGCTTCAATCAGTTGAGTGCTAATACATAATACGGGTTGATTTTTTTCCAACCGTTCCCGAACCTTAGCAAGGATCATTTTACGATGTGCGGGACAAAGACTGGTGCTTAATTGAAATATTTCACCTTTATCTACTTCAGACTGCAATGCTTGAAAGAGTTGCTGCGCCCATGATTTGGTATTAACAATAATCAGACAACTACTGAGTTTATTAAATTCATCCAGGGCAAGATCTGCGATTTGCTCCGTTGTCCATCCTTTAGGACGAACCCTATTATTCAATTTCACCCGTTCTAAATCTTCAAAAAGTTTAGGTACATCACTCACCAGTTCATTTTCTTCTGGTATGACTAACTGACCTTTTTCTGGTGTTTTAAGCTGATCAAGCAAAGGTTGAGTTGCTGTACACAGCACAGCAGTAGTATTGCAAAAATTGGTGAGAAAATTAAGCGCATTACAAAATAGATGGGTACAGTTGATCGGCAATGTCTGAATTTCATCAAATATCAGCACACTGTTAGCCAGTTGGTGCATTTTTCTTACACCTCTTGTTCCTCCTGAAAATAGCACCTCAAGAAATTGCACCATTGTTGTCATTACAATCGGAGCATCCCAGTTCTCTGAAACCAGTTTGCTGTGCCAAGTCTGTGTCTCAGGCTCTAAATTTGAATGCTGTTCCAGCACCCATGGAAATTCATCTTTTGAACATTCAAGCACTTCGCGAATCGCTTGTGCATTTTGTTCAATAATTGATGTAAATGGAATTATATAAATAATGCGATCTACAGGCATTTCCTTATTGTTCTTTGAACGGTATAGAGCATGATGTAATGCATAACGTAAACTGGCGTAGGTTTTTCCTCCACCTGTGGGTACCGTAAGCGTATAAATTCCTTGTGTATCTTTTGCTCGATTTTTGCAAGTATCTGAAATATTTCGCCGTAACTCATCTATGTCCTTTTCACCGCTGAATTCTTTAATAGCTGATTCAAGACGATTAACCGGAGTTGACCAATCAATTGGCGTGTCCCTCCTATGTTGAGCGTTTTCAGGATATTCAAAATCAGCACTATTAATTCGATCCGCATCAATCAGGCAACTGAATAACATACGTGTCCAGAAACCTAGATTAAAAGATTGGATAGTTATGGGGAGCTTCCTATTTTCAATTTGTATGACTTTCTGTAGTTGTGTTAATGCTTCCTGCATCAACTCCTTATCTACCGAAGTCTCTAACTTATCCAGATAATTTTGTGGTGCATTTTTCAAACATTCATTTTTATATGTTTTACCATCCAGTTTTTTCATTCTGGCCAAAAATGCGTTATCGCCATCTGGCTTAAGACAATCAATAAGACCACTGTGATGTGATGCAATACATATTGCCAACATCTGACCAACCAACTGACCTTGTTCCCCCCATCTATGGCAGGTTTCCCATATCCATTGTGCACCAGCAGAAGAATGATCTATTTTTCCTTTTAAACCTCTAAAATCAACATAGTTATCTTCATCTGGATTTATTTTTCCAGTAGCAGAACCTATATATGCCTGAAAATCCACACTGAACTTTCCAAAGTCATGTAATAACCCAATTAACTCTCCAGCACCTGAAGCCCCTATTTTCGATGCCAGCTCCGCAGCAATATCCCCCACTTCAGTGAGATGACAAATAAGTGACTGTTCACGCCCGTCTTTTCTTTTATGTGCAATAAATGGGTAGGATGTTTCTGGCATGTTTCTAATGTCCTTTTGTAGCCGATCCATATATAACTAGATGATAATAACCATAACATACTAAATGGATAGATCAATTCTTTCCAATCACCTATTATTAATAATAACTAGCAATATTTGACCAATAAAGTAGATATAACTATAATTATTGGTATGAATAAACCAATAACATATCAAGAATTGCGTGACAATCCAACTGATTTACAGAAGAGCTTGGGTCGTAAGGCGAAGGCATTGCGTCTGCGTTATGGTTATAAACGAACTACCTTGAGTGAGAAGAGTGGGGTGTCGCCAGAAACCATTCGTAACTTTGAACAGAGTGGAAAGATCACCCTGGAGAACTTTCTTAAGATTGCCTTTGCACTGGATGAGAGCAGGAAATTGCATTCTTTGTTTGAGGCTGATGAGATAACATCAATCCGTGAGATCGAGGATCGGCAGCAGCCTTTGCCAAAGCGGGGCAGGCGATGAGTGCGCTGAATGTTCATTATTCCCTGGCTCCCGGTAGTTCTATTGCTGTTGGGCAATTGGCCTTGTATCAGGAACGCATCTATTTTGAATATACCTCTGACTTTTTATCTACTGGACTAGAACTATCTCCCTTTAACCTGCCGTTGAAGGCGGGTGCGGTATCGGCAGAAGCGGTGCCGTGGGGTGGCTTGTTTGGTCTGTTTAATGATTCTCTTCCAGATGGTTGGGGACTGTTGTTGATGAATCGGCATTTACGCTCATTGGGTGTTGAAACGAGATACCTGACACCACTGGACAGGCTTGCTTATATGGGGAACCGAACGATGGGTGCGTTGACTTATGAGCCAGCCAGGGATGATATTGCGGATGATTCCTTTGAGCTTGATGTTGGTGCTATGGCTAGCAATGCTATTAATATCTATGAAGGTCGGGTCAGTGACATATTGCCTCAAATAGCACAGGCGGGTGGTTCTCCTGCGGGTGTGTGTCCCAAGATTCTTGTGCATCTGTGTGATGATCGAATGATCTCTGGTGAGGCTGAGTCACCAGAAGGATTTGATCCCTGGATTATTAAATTTTTCCCAGCAGATGATCATCCTGATACGGGAAGAATTGAATATGCCTATTCATTGATGGCGCAGGATGCAGGTATCGATATGCCTGAAACGCGACTGTTCTATGATAATAACGGTAAGGCATGGTTTGGCATCAAACGCTTTGACCGAGAGGGGCAGCGGCGCATTCACATGCATACCCTTGGTGGATTGCTTAATGCTGATTTTAGATTGCCATCACTGGACTATATTGACGTATTGAAGGCAACGCAAACATTGACGCGTAATGCTGCTGATGTGGAACGTGCCTTTGTTGTGATGGCATTCAATGTGTTGGCTCATAACAGGGATGATCACTCCAAGAATTTCTCTTTCCTAATGGATGAAAGCGGTGCATGGCGGCTTGCGCCCGCTTATGATTTAACCTGTTCGAATGGTATCAATGGTGAACATACCTCAGCGATTGCAGGGGAAGGCAAAGATCCTGCTGAGGTACACATGCTGAGAGTAGGGGAGTCAGTGGGGTTGAAGCCTGTGTATATGAAGGGGGTTATTGAACGTGTACAGACATCAATAAGTCGCTGGAGTACCTGGTGTAATCGGGCAGGCATCACGCCTGTGATAAAATTTCCACCATTGGCTTAGGTTTCCAGTTAGCATTTGACAAAGTATATCGATGTAGATATCGTAATACTTTACGTGAATCGATAGGAGTGTTGATAGTGTTAAGTGTTAAAGTGTCACCCAAATTCCAGGTTGTTATTCCTAAAGAGATCAGAGAGTCATTACACCTATCACCTGGTCAACGAATGCAGGTCGTTCAATACGAAAACAGAATCGAATTTATCCCGGAAAGAGATATAGGTGAACTTGAAGGTTTTCTTAAAGGTATTGATACATCATTCACTAGAGAAGAAGATAGGTTATGAATGTTGTCGATTCTTCAGGCTGGCTTGAATACTTTGAAGGTGGCCAGAATGCCACAAAATTTTCTGTTCCTATAAAAGAACTTGAAGAACTTATAGTGCCAACAATATGTATTTACGAAATATCAAAAGTAATACTTCGAGAGAGTGATGAAAATCACCTGTTACAAGCTCTTGCGGCAATTCAAAAAGGACAAATTATAGAGCTTACGTCCTCAATTTCAACTGCTGCTGCGAAGTTTAGCTTAAAGTACAAATTACCAATGGCGGATAGCATTATATATACAACTGCAAAACAATATAATGCTACGCTATGGACTCAAGATATTGACTTTAAAGGTTTACCAGATGTCAATTACATACCAAAATAAGAAGCTGATAATGCAAATTCACTTGGGCTACTTTTAACCTGATGTGATGGCTCACTGGGTGAGCCAGTGGATTGTTTTTTGTGGGGTAGGGGGGCAGTATACCTATTTAATCACCCCTGCCGCCTGCTGATCGGCATGATACGAAGAACGTACCATTGGCCCACTGGCGACATGGGTGAAGCCCATGGCATCACCGATGCGGGTAAACTCATCAAACTCGTCGGGGTGTACATAACGATCCAGCGCAATATGGTGAATGCTGGGTTGCAGGTATTGTCCCAGTGTCAGCATATTGCAATCATGTTCGCGTAGATCTTGCATCACCTGTTCAATCTCGGGGTTTTCTTCACCTAGCCCCAGCATTAGACCCGACTTGGTGGGCACCTCGGGGCAGTGTGCCTTGAATTCTTTTAATAGCTTGAGCGACCATTGGTAATCGGCACCGGGGCGAGCCTTTTTATACAGGCGTGGCACGGTCTCCAGGTTGTGGTTGAAGACATCGGGTGGGGTGTTGGTCAGGATTTTGAGGGCGACCTCCATGCGGCCACGGAAATCGGGCACCAGGATCTCGATGCGTACCTTGGGTGTGCGTTTACGAATGGCACTGATGCAGTCGGCAAAGTGCTGGGCACCTCCATCACGCAGATCATCGCGGTCGACGGATGTGATGACGACATAGTTTAGTCCCATCGCCTCGATAGTTTTTGCCATGTTTTCAGGCTCATCAGCGTCCAGGGGGTCTGGTCGACCATGGGCGACATCGCAGAATGGACAACGACGGGTACAGACATCACCCATAATCATGAAGGTGGCGGTGCCATGACTAAAGCACTCACCCAGGTTGGGGCAGGAGGCTTCTTCACAGACGGTGTAGAGTTTTTGTTCACGCAGGATCTTCTTGAGCCGTTGAACCTCGGGGTGGGCGGGTGATTTAGCACGAATCCAGGCTGGCTTACGTTGTATCCGGGTGGTGGTCTCGATCTTGATCGGGATACGGGCAGTTTTTTCCTTGCCGCGTTGTTTAATGGGTTTTTCTTTATTCATTGAAAACAATATGCCTGGTAAGTGCGAGACAGGAGCTGCTCCTCTTTATCGGAGACACGCCGTGAATACATCCCTGTAGGCTCGACAGCCGCGTCCATGCGGCTGACGGTCTCCGCTAAAGAGGAGTAATTCCTGTCTCTTGAGTTAACGGGAGAGAGTATTTATTCATAGGGTTACTGTTGTAGCTGTGTGTTTATCGTATGGCTGGATAGTGTATCCCATCCCTTGCTGGAAATGTGACAAAAGCCGTTCACAGACCATGGGAATGCTGTCATTAACCCCCAGCTTTTTGAGGCTGGTGGTCTGTAGTCCAACATAACCACAGGGGTTAATGCGCTCAAAGGGTTCCAGATCCAGATCAACATTGAGTGCCAGACCATGATAACTACAACCGCGTTTGATACGCAGCCCAAGGGCGGCAATCTTGCGTTCATCAACATAGACCCCCGGTGCATCCTTACGCGCTTGTGCGCTAATATCGTAGTCTGCCAGCAGATTGATAATAATCTGTTCCAGCTGATGGACCAGTTGTTGTACGCCCATGTCGCGCCGTTTTATATCGAGCAGGGTATAGAGCACAATCTGGCCCGGTGCATGGTAGGTGACTTGTCCGCCCCGGTCGCTGTTAACTATCGGGATATCACCCGGATTTAACAGGTGTTTGCTTTTGCCATTCAGCCCCAGGGTAAAGACTGCGGGGTGTTGTACCAACCAGATTTGATCCTCGGTATCAGCCTCTCGCTCGGCAGTAAAAGTCTGCATTGCCTGCCATACATCTCGGTAATCCTGTAGGCCAAGATGGTGTAGTGCGATACTTGATGGTGTGGATATCGGCTTCACTGCTTTAATGGCTTACAGTGCCATGATGATCTCGGTTGTTGCCGTGAGATCGGTATATATGGCATCCAGTTGCTGTTTACTATGTGCGCGTATGATGACAGTGACAGCAAGATAACCATTGCTTTTGCTATTACGGGTGCTTATCTTGCATGT
The DNA here is from genome assembly GCA_013151035.1 of Gammaproteobacteria bacterium. Taxonomy (NCBI): domain Bacteria; kingdom Pseudomonadati; phylum Pseudomonadota; class Gammaproteobacteria; species Gammaproteobacteria bacterium. The sequence goes on along the minus strand of JAADJB010000009.1, from coordinate 57,764 downwards.
ACTAATATCATCGACATGACGATCAATGATATTAACAACGAGCTGCTCGAAATCCTCATGTATCTTGCCCATTGCCTTGATTGGAAAATCACAGGGGAATTCAAACAGGGTTTCATCGGTTTTGTTCATTGGTTTTTTTCTCCATTGCGAAGAGCCTCACGGCAATCGTGGTAGAGGGCTGCCATGTGGCGGAATAAAGGCCCTGGCTTGCCATCACCAACGAATTGATCATCCAGTTGGGTGATGGGGATGATCTCACGGGTTGAACTGCTCATCCAGATCTCGTCAGCATGGCGTAGATCCTGTTCGCTAATATCCTTTTCACACAGGGGAATATTATGGTGGCTTGCCAGTTCAACGATTAGATCACGGGTAATGCCGGGCAGAATATAACCACCCTTGGGTGGGGTAATGAGCTGCTTGTCACGCACAATAAACAGATTGCTGGCAGCACCCTCGGTGGCCTTGCCATTCCGGATCAGGATGGCCTCGGCGGCATCGGCCTCAACCGCCTTTTGTCTTAATAGCACATTGGGTAACAGGGTAATGGCCTTGATATTACAGTATTTCCAGCGGATATCCTCGTGGGTAATCGCCTTGTAGCCCTGTTGTAGATCGAGTTCAGGGATGTGGATCGGGTTACTCATGGCAAACACGGTGGCGATGACATTATCAGGGAAGTGATGTTCGCGTTTGCTGGCAACGCCGCGTGTGATCTGAATATAGATGGACTGGTCATGCACGCCATTACGTTGTACCAGATCTTCCAGCATATCCTGCCATTCGTTGCTTGTCTTTGGATTGCTCAGCTGAATAGCTGCCAGGCTATTATCCAGCCGTTGCAGGTGTTCTGTCAGACGGAACAAACGGCCACCATAGGCAGGGATCACCTCATAGATACCATCACCCAGCAGAAAACCCCGATCCAGAACAGAGACATGGGCCTGTTCTATTGGCAGGAAATCACCATTTAGATAGACGATGGACATTGATTAAAATTTCCCTTGTTACTCGAAATATAACAATATCTTGTCGCTAATGACCTGCCAGAGGGAGCCTTCTTTTACGGCTTGCAGGGCAATCAGGGGTTGTTGTTTGATAATCTTGTCGTGGAGTTGAATGTCCAGTGAGCCATATTTCTGACCGGTGGTCACCGGTGCGATAATCTGTTCATCAATCTCTAGTATGGCTTTGACCTGTGCATGTTCACCACGCGGTATAGTGATGTATAGATCATCCATCAGACCCAGGGCAAGCTTTTCCTGTGTGCCTTGCCAGACGCGAGTGGTGGTTAATTCGGTGTTTGCACTATAGGGTTTGTGAGTTTCAAAGAAACGAAAACCATAGTTTAATAATGCCTGACTCGCCTCGGTGCGGGCTTTTTTGCTTTCGGTGCCCAGTACCACTGAGATCAGGCGCATCTCGCCGCGTTTGGCTGAGGTTACCAGGCAATAACCGGCAGAATCGGTATGGCCGGTTTTTAGTCCATCAACACTGGGGTCACGCCAGAGCAGCTTGTTGCGATTGTATTGGGTGATATTGTTAAAGGTGAATTTCTTTTCGGAATACCAGCTGTAGTATTCGGGGAACTCGCTGATCAAGGCACGGGCCAGTTTAGCGATATCTGCGGCTGTGGTGATATGTTCAGGATCAGGCCAGCCGGTACTATTGACGAAGTGGGTGTGTACCATATCGAGGGCGACGGCGTGCTGGTTCATCAGTGCGGCAAAGGTGATTTCATCACCGGCTGTGTATTCAGCCAGGGCGACAGTGGCATCATTACCCGATTGGATAATCATGCCCTTGATCAGGTCTTCCAGTAGAACCTTTTTACCGACCTCGATAAACATGCGTGAACCTTCCATGCGCCATGCGCGTTCACTGATGGTCACCTTGTCGGTTAATTTGATATTGCCTGCCTTGAGTTCCTTGAAGATGACATAGGCGGTCATCATCTTGGTGATACTGGCCGGTTCCATCGGTTGTTCAGCATCCTTGGCAGCGATGATATAAGCACTATTGTAGTCTTGCAGAATAAAGCTGCGCGCACCAATCGCAGGTGCCTTGGGCACTGGGCGCGGGGCAGTCTGTGCCATCATGGGTAAGGCGATCAACAGTAAAACAAGGATTCTCTGGATTTTAATAAGCATAATATTTCTGGTGTGTTCCGGGCTGGTTAATATATGGGGGCAGTTTTGGCTTATTCAAGCAGGATATGCGGGTTATGTATGCCTAACTCAGCAAGATGACGAGTGAGTCGATCAGCAGCATCGTTGCTATTCAGTGGCCCCAGTTTAACACGGTACACGCGTTGCTGTCGGCTGTTAGTAACGGGTTGAATGACAATATTATGGATGGCAGCCTGTTGCAGACGTGATCTTAGACGATGGGCGTTTTCCTGGTTGGCAAAGGCACCCACCTGTAGGTAGATGTTGCCGCTACGTGTGTAGGGGGTCAGCGTTACTTCATCCTTATAGGCTGAATGTCTTTTTTCCTGGACACCCGGTTGCAGCGCGCGTACCTCGACACGACCGGTTCCTCGTTTGTTAATGCCGAGTTTGATGGCAGCCGCATAGGATAGATCAATAATACGTCCCTCATGGAAGGGGCCACGATCATTGACGCGAACCACCACCGAGCGTTGATTATCCAGATTTGTTACCCGCACATAACTGGGCAGAGGCAGGCTCTTGTGTGCCGCTGTCATCTTATACATATCATAGGGTTCACGGCTGGAGGTCAGTCGACCATGAAATTTAGTGCCATACCAGGAGGCAATGCCGCGTTCGACATAACCCTCAGCGTGATCCATTACATGGTAACGCTTACCTAGCACCTCATAGCTGGAGGGGTTGCCATAACGTGCCCTCGCCTCGTGACGAGGAACGGCATCCGGGATCTTGCTAACATCAACATGACGTGACGGGGCACTATCTTGTTGCTCAAAGATTCGGCTACCACTACAGGCTGTGAGCAAAATGGATAGCAGTAATAGGCTAATTAGTTGCATGGTGTCCTCTTGATTCAGGATGATTATACTATAAGCAGAAAAACCGGGGACAGACCCCAATAAAAACCGGGGACAGACCCCAATTAAAAAGAATATGTTATCCTCAACAGACCATGAATAATATTGCTGCACGGCTGATTGAGTCACTTCAAAACCCGGCTATCTACCCCCATGAGGTCACTGGGCTGTCTGTGCTTGAAACTCATATCTCCTGGGTGATTCTCACGGGTCGCTATGCCTACAAAATTAAAAAGCCGGTTAATTTTGGCTTTCTTGATTTTTCAACACTGGAAAAACGTAGGCACTATTGTGAGGAAGAGGTTCGGCGTAATGCCTGCCTGGCTGCGGATATCTATCTGGGAGTGGTCGCCATAACAGGCAACCCGGATAGCCCTGTTCTTGATGGCGATGGTGAAGTGTTGGAGTATGCCGTCAGGATGCGTGAATTTAATCCGCATAATGAACTGGATAAATGCCTTGCGCGTGGTGAACTCAGAGCTGAGCATATTCGCTTGCTAGCGAAAAAGGTGGCACGCTTCCATCAGCAGATTATGGTTGCAGATAGTGCTTCAAGCTATGGTGGTAATGAGGCTATTCTTGCCCCGAGTATGGAGAATCTGGATCAGATTAAGACCCTGATTGGTGATGAGGTTGAGTCTGTTATAGATCCTGTTCGGCAATGGATGATGCAGGCCTGGGATCAATTAAGACCGGTATTTGAAGGACGTAAGGCGGGTGGCTATATCCGCGAATGTCATGGCGATCTTCATCTGCATAATATCGCACTGGATCAAGGTGATCTCTTGATCTTTGACTGCATTGAATTCAATCCCGATCTATACTGGATTGATGTGATGAGTGAGATTGCCTTTACTGTTATGGATCTGGATGATCGTCAGCAGTCGCAACTGGCGTGGATATTTCTCAATTATTATCTACAGCAAACGGGTGATTATGAGGGGCTGTCGGTATTACGCTTCTATCTTGTCTATCGAGCGATGGTGCGTGCCAAGGTGGATTGTATCCGCGCCCATCAGGAAGGGGTGTCTGCCCATGACCGGGATCAGATATTGAATGAATTCCGTTCTTATCTTGATCTGGCAAAACAATATATTGATCATAAAAAACCGTTGTTGGTGATCACTCATGGTTTATCGGGATCAGGCAAGACCTTGATTGCCTCTCAATTGGCACCCGTGCTGGGGGCTGTTCATCTACGCTCTGATATTGAACGCAAGCGTCTATTCGGTTTGGCTGAGACAGCATCATCAGGTGCATCAATTAATACGGGTATCTATAACAAAGAAGCTACGGAGAAGACCTATCAACAGCTTTTCGATATTACTAAAAAAGCTATTCAATCGGGTTTTAATGTTATTGTCGATGCTGCGTTTCTTGAACAGGACAGGCGTCAGTTATTTTATGAGTTGTCACTGGCGCTGGGTATGCCCTGCTACATACTGGATTGTCAGGCACCAGAAGCAGAACTAGCTATGCGTATCAGTCAACGACAAAGAGCGGGCAATGATGCGTCAGAGGCTGATCTTGATGTGCTTAAACATCAACTGAAGACAGCGGCCCCGTTGACACCGGCCGAGACCCTGCGATCCATCCCTATTGATACCTGTCAGATCTTAAATATTAACAAGATATTATCAACCGTAAACAGGGCGTAAGCTGGGGAAAAACCGTGGTCTGTCCCCGGTTTTATATATTGTCTATTACGGCATTAAAACACTCACTTGGGCGCATAATTCTTGCAGTGAGTTCTCGGTCGGGGTGATAGTAACCCCCCATATCAACAGCGTGACCCTGCACTGAGTTTAGCTCGGTAATAATCCTGTCTTCATTGTCGGTCAACTGTTGTGCAACGGGTGTGAATCTGGTTTGCAAGTCTTTATCATCATCCTGGCTAGCCAGTGCCTGTGCCCAGTACAGGGCAAGGTAGAAATGACTGCCTCGGGTATCTCTTTCACCGGTCTTGCGTGAGGGTGATTTATTGGTTTTCAGGAATTGTCTATTGGCCTGATTCAGTGCGTTGGCAATGACCTGAGCCTTATTATTGCCAGTTTTCTGCGCCATATCCTCCAGTGAAACGGCAAGGGCAAGGAACTCACCCAATGAATCCCAACGTAGATGATTTTCTTCCAATAGTTGTTGTACCTGTTTCGGTGCGGAACCACCGGCACCGGTCTCAAACAGACCACCACCTGCCAATAGTGGCACGATAGATAACATCTTGGCACTGGTGCCCAGCTCCAGGATGGGGAATAGATCGGTGAGATAGTCACGCAGTACATTGCCGGTTACCGAAATGGTGTCTTTACCCGCTGCTACACGATCCAGGGTATAACGAATCGCCTCAATGGGTGACATGATCTTTATGTCTAATCCATCGGTGTCATGGTCTTTTAAATAAGTTGTTGCCTTGTCAATCAGATGGGCATCATGGGCACGATTCTCATCCAGCCAGAAGATAGCGGGTTGTCCGGTGAGTCGGGCACGATTAACCGCCAGTTTAACCCAGTCCTGTATCGGCAGGTCTTTGGTCTGACACATACGCCAGATATCCCCTTTTTCAACCTGATGTTCCAGCACGGTATCACCCGCTGTATTGGTGACACGCACGCTACCATTGGCAGGTATCTCGAAGGTCTTGTCATGGGAGCCATATTCTTCAGCCTTTTGTGCCATTAAACCGACATTACTGACTGTACCCATAGTGGTGACATCAAAGGCACCGTGCTGACGGCAGTAATCAAACATCTCCTGATAGATGCCTGCGTAGTTGCGATCAGGGATCATCGCCTTGGTATCATGTAGCTTGCCATCGGTTCCCCACATCTTGCCTGAGGCACGCAGGGCAGCGGGCATGGAGGCATCAACAATAATATCGCTCGGCACATGCAGGTTGGTAATGCCCTTGTCCGAGTTTACCATCGCCAGTTCAGGACGTGACTGATAGACCGCCTGGATATCGGCCTCAATCTCGTTACGTTGTGCCTCTGGCAAACGGGCAATTTTGGCGTAGACATCACCCAGACCATTGCGGGTGTTGACACTCAGTTGTTCAAAGGTAGTAGCGTGTTTGGTAAATACATCTTTGTAATAGACGTTGACGGCGTGACCAAAGATGATGGGATCAGACACTTTCATCATGGTTGCCTTCATGTGCAGTGAGAGTAATATGCCCTGTTTTTTGGCATCCTGCATAGCCTGTTCAAAGAAGTGGCATAGTTTATTGCAACTCATTAATGAGGCATCAATGACCTCGCCATCAAGTACCGCAACGGATTCCTTGAGTACGCGGGTATCACCTCCATTGCTTATCAATTCAATCTTCAGCTTATCAGCCGATGTCATGACGATAGATTTTTCACTGGAATAAAAATCACCATCGCTCATGGATGCAACATGGGATTTTGAATCGGCAGACCACTCGCCCATGGAGTGAGGGTTATTCTGTGCATATTCCTTCACCGGTGCCGCCACACGGCGATCCGAATTGCCTTCGCGTAATACCGGGTTAACCGCACTACCTAATATTCTGGCATAACGATCCTTGATAGCCTGATTAGTCTCACTGCTAGCCTCTGCCGGGTAGTCGGGTATTTTGTAACCCTGGGCTTGTAATTCCTTGATCGCGGCGATGAGCTGTGGAATCGAGGCACTGATGTTGGGTAGTTTTATGATATTGGCAGTGGGAGCCTTTGCCAGTTCACCCAGTTCCGTCAGGGCATCATCCTGTCTCTGGTTTTCATCAATATATTCAGGGAAGTTAGTGAGGATACGGCTTGCCAGCGAGATATCGCGAGGTTCAATAGTAATATCAGCCGCCTGGGTAAAGGCCTGCACAATGGGTAGAAAGGAATAGGTTGCCAAGGCAGGGGCTTCATCGGTTTCGGTATAAAATATAGTTGAGCTTGGCATTGTTCAGGTGTCTCTTCTCTGACTGGTTAATGTTGTCATTATAACGCAAAGGGGTAGGGTGCGTGGTACGCACCCTACCGTTCGTGTAGGGTGCGCACTGCGCACCATTCTGTACTATTGGCACGCACCAACTTTTCTTCCATCTGTTGCTCAGTCACAGGATGAGCCAATATCGCATGGATAGGAAACAATTCCTGTAGCAGTGACACATATTGTTGTTCCTGACGACTCACCAGGATAATGACGCGTGCATCGGGGGCATATTTTTGCAGGCTGGATAGAAAGACATCAAGATTACAGACATTGACTCCGGCGTAGTTATTACCAAAGCCATAAAAAAACTCAGCGACGACAATATCAGGTTTTGTCTTTTTTAATGCGCCCATGGCCTTGCGGCTGGAATTGTGGCGTGTCTGTTGAATATCCAGGCGTTGATACAAGCTGGAAAAGTCCGGATGTGACGGGGACTCTACCAGGGATAGCAATTGGTTCATGTTTGATCCGAATGATGGGCCCTGCGTTGACGAATGGCTTCACTCAGTTGATAAACGGCCATGGCATACATACTGCTGTGATTGTAGCGTGTGATGACATAAAAATTATGCAGAGCGACCCAGTATTCCAGCCCTTGTTTTAATTTGAACTCAATGAGTTTAGCTTTCTGCTGAGGGTTCAGTTGATCATCGGTGCTTATGCCGTGACGTAACATCTCGGATAGATCGGCCTCGGGCTTGAGTTTTTTGTTAAGGAAATGGGTGTAGCCATCACCCTGAACAGTGGCGCGACTGGTGATCGGCTCGCCGGCCTTCCAGCCGTGTTTCTTGAAGTAATTGGCAACGCTGGCAATGATATCGTGTGGGCTATTCCATAAATCTCTCTGACCATCACCATCCGCATCAATGGCATAGTGTCGGTAACTGCTGGATATAAACTGTGATTGCCCCATGGCGCCAGCATAAGAGCCCTTGGCCTTGGCGGGGTCAATATTCTCCTCACGAGTGAGGAGTAAAAAGTGTTCCAGCTCACGGGTGAAAAACTTGCTGCGTTTGGGGTAAGCGAAGGCAATGGTGCTAAGGGATTCAATGACTCGATTACGTCCGGTCCGTTGACCATAGAGTGTCTCTACGCCAATAATGGCAACAATAATCTGTGGATCTACACCGTATTTTTGAGCCGCTTGTTGCAGTATTTTTTCATGCTTGTTCCAGAACTCAACCCCGCCCTTGATGCGTGATTCCTTGATGAAGATCGGTCGGTATTCAAACCATTCTTTACTTTTCTCTGCCGGACGGGAGATTGCCTTGAGGATATCCTCTCGTACCTTAATGCCCTTGAATAGATGGATCAAAGGTTCACGTTCAAAGTGATGCTGTTTTACCATACGCTCAATAAAGGGCGTGAAGCCAGCCTGTTGACTAATGAGCTGATCGGCATTGCTGGTTAATGGTAGCAATAGTAGTCCGCTGATAAGGAAAAAGATTTTCATGAATGTGCCCTATGCTGGTAGAAGTTTGCGATGTGTGTGAATAGACATAAGAATACCGAACCCTGCCATTAAGGTCACCATAGATGTACCGCCATAACTAATTAGGGGTAAGGGTAGACCAACCACGGGAAGAAGACCAGTGACCATGCCGGTATTAACAATGATATAGATCAGGAAAGTGAGTGCCAGGCTGCCACCTAACAGGCGTGTGAAGGTGTCCTGTGCCTGGGTCGAGATAAACAGGCTACGGACGATGATAAATCCGTAGATAAATAATAACACTAATATCCCCATCAGACCGGCCTCTTCGCCCAGCACGGCGAAGATAAAGTCAGTTGAACGTTCGGGTAAAAAGTCGAGTTGTGCCTGAGTACCATTGAGCCATCCCTTGCCATAGATGCCACCGGAGCCAATGGCAATCTTGGACTGGATAATGTGATAGCCCGAGCCCAAAGGGTCCTGTTCAGGGTTGAGGAAGGTAATGACTCTTTGACGTTGGTAATCATGCATGAAGTGCCATAGAACGGGGGCCCCTGCGGCAGCGAGAAAGAACATGCTGCCGAGGATGCGCCAGCTCATACCGGCGAGGAACAGTACAAAGAAACCGGCGCTGCCAATGAGCAGGGAGGTGCCCAGATCGGGTTGCATGGCAATCAGGACGACCGGGACAATAATAATCAGACCTGCAATGATTAGGCGTTTAGGTGCCGGTGGTAGATGTGCCTCGGCGAGATAGCAAGCGACCATCATGGGTACTGTGAGCTTCATAATCTCCGATGGCTGGAAACGAATAAAGCCTAGATCCAGCCAGCGCTGTGCTCCCTTACCGATATCACCCATCAAGGGTACGATTGCCAGCATAATAAGTCCGCTGGCGTAGAGCCAGGGGGTCCAGCGTTGTAATAGAGAAGGTGGCACCTGGGCTACAACAAAGAGTACGGTGAAGGCAATCCCCAGGCGTGTCAGTTGGCGTAAGGTATGCCCCATATCCTGGCTGCTGGCACTATAGAGTACCAGTAGACCCAGGCTACATAATACAATAAGACCTAATAGCAGGGGCGAATCAATATGCAGACGTTGTTGCCAGCCCGGAGCGGGTCTTTCATGAAAATTTTGTGCGGAGTGTATGTTCATTTGATTAGATAGGCATCCAGTATTTTTCTTGCAATCGGCCCGGCAACTGAACCACCTGAACCTCCGTGTTCAACAATTACAGCAACGGCAATACGAGGTTTATCAACCGGGGCAAAGGCAATAAATAAGGCATGGTCATGGAGTTTTTTTGCCAGTTTCTTTGCTTCATATTTTTCTTCTGCCTTGAGTCCAAAGACCTGGGCGGTACCGGTCTTGGCGGCCATCTTGTAGGGGGCATTACGGCCAATACGCCGAGCGGTACCGTGCGCACCATGGGTAACCTTGGTCATCGCCTCGATAATACGTTGCCAGTTCTTATGGTTATATATCCTGATTGATTCACCAATGGGTTGTTGTGCCAGTAGTAAGGGAGCATTACCTTTGCCACGAGTGGCATGAACCAAACTTGGGCGGATATGTTTACCATGACGTGCCAGAGTAGCGGTGGCGGTGACCAGTTGTATTGGTGTAACAAGATTAAAGCCTTGTCCGATACCACTGATCAGGGTCTCACCCGGATACCATGATTTATTCTTTGTGCGACGTTTCCATTCCCTTGAGGGTAATAGCCCGGGCAATTCACCATTGATATCAACCCCGGTCTTTTTACCAAAACCAAACAGAGTCAGATAATCATGGATCTTGTCGATGCCCATGGAACGTGCGAGATCATAGAAATAGACATCACAGGATTGAGCAATGGCCTTGGTAATATCAACGGTACCATGCCCTCTGCGCTTCCAGTCACGGTACTTACGGCGGCTGTTGGGCAAAGTATAAAACCCCGGACAGAAGGTCTTACTGTGTTCGTTGGTAATACCCAACTCCAGTCCGGCAAGTCCAATAAAGGGTTTTAGTGTAGAGCCTGGGGGGTACTGTCCGCGCAGGGCACGGTTGAATAGGGGTTGGTTTTCATTCTGTGTGAGCGTTTGATAGTCCTGATAGCTGATGCCATTGACGAAGCTGTTGAGGTTATAGGTGGGCATGCTGACCATTGCCAGGATCTCACCGCTTTCTATATCCATCGCAACAGCGGCACCATTGTAATCATTAAAGGCATCCTCAGCGACATTCTGTAAGACGGTATCAATACTAAGGTAGATATCACGACCCGGCTCCGGTGGTTGGGTGCTGAGGGTGCGTAAGACGCGCCCGCTGGCAGTGGTCTCGGTTTGTCGATAACCAACCTTGCCATGCAATAAGGACTCGTAGGTCTTTTCGATACCGGTTTTGCCGACATGACTGGTGCCTCGATAGTTGACGGCATCCAGTTGTTGTTGTTCGCGTTCATCAATGCGTCCAACGTAGCCCAGGATATGAGCACTACGTTTATCCTGGGGATAATGTCGGGTCAGTACGGCCTCAACATCAACCCCCGGGAAGCGGTGACGGTTGACAGCAAATGTGGCAACCTCCTGGCTAGTGAGATTAAACAGCAGAGGGATAGCCTCAAATTCATGTGAGCGTTTACGTAGACGCTGGAAACGCTTGAGATCGCGAGTTGATATTTCCAGGATTCCAGACAAGGCGTTGAGGGTCGTATCCATATCCTTGACCTGTTCCGGGGTGATTTGTAAACGATAGGCGGGTAGGTTGGTTGCCATTAATACCCCGTTACGGTCATAAATAAGCCCGCGATTAGGTGGTACCGCACTGATCTTGATACGGTTATTGTTCGCCAGGGTAGTGAAGTGTTCGTGTGCGATGACTTGTAGATAGATGAGTCGCCATATGAGAAGTAAAATAAGTATGCCGCCAATAATCAGGGCGATGAATACCCGGTTAAGGAATAAACGATTCTCCAGAAAATGGTTTTTTATTTTAGTAGGACTTGGCATGGTATCTGACTTGAATTCGTGGGCTTGAATTGATGTCTATTTTACATGAAACCAGCGTCTTATCTTACGCAGTAGATAAAATATAACAGGCCATAGCAGGGTGCCGGTGACGCTCGGCAGCCAGTAAGACCAACTATTGAGTGAGCGTCCTATAATGCCATTAATCCATAATGTGATCAGTTGGGTAAGCAGGAGTAATAAGGCAACAATAATAGCCTGTTGCCAGGGCGGAAAGGGGCGGATACGCTGATGAAAACGGAGCACAATATAGGCAATTAAGGCGAGTATGAGTGCATGTTGCCCCAGCAGACTGCCAATTAACACATCTTGTAGTAGACCTGTTATCCAGGCAATACCCACGCCAATACGTTGTGGCAGAGCAAGACACCAGTACAGCAGGGTCAGGGCAACCCAGTCGGGTCGAAAGACCTGTAGTGTCTCTGGTAATGGGGTAATACTCAGTAATAATGCAGTCAGTAGGCTCAGCAGGATAATACGACCGCCATGATGTTGGCTGCGTATCATGGCTGTATGTCCTCTGCCGGTTTATCCTGTTGCCATACCAGTAGCACTTCACGGCTGCGGTTTAAACGTGCGAGTGGCAGGGCACTGACCTCAGCAAAGGCTTGTCCGGGATGTTGTTTGATGCGGGTGATGCGGGCGACAGGATAACCGGGGGGGAAGCGACCACCCAGCCCTGAACTGACCAATAGGTCACCAATTTTAATATCAGCATTATTGGGTAGATGAGGTAGATTGAGACGATCCAGGTTGCCGGTACCAAGGGCAATGGTGCGTAAACCGTTACGGTTGACCTGTACCGGGATGGCGTGAGCGGGATCAGTAATGAGCATGGCGCTGGCACTAAAGGGGCCGATGTGGATGATCTGCCCCATAATGCCCTGGGCATCAATCAGGGCTTGCCCTGCATAGACACCATCATTGCTGCCCTTATTTAATAGTATTTGATGGCGATAGGGGTCGAGGTCAACAGAGAGTAATTCTGCGATAAGTACCCGGTCGCTGATCTTGAATGAGGAATCGAGCAAGCTACGCAGACGTTGGTTCTCTGCCTCCAGCGCATCGAGTTTTTGTCGTTGTGCCTGTAATAGCAGGTTCTGGGTCTTGAGGCGGGTGTTTTCGTCAGCCAGGGTACGGCGGCTGACCAGGGTTTCTTCAATCCACTCACTTGCCGTGGTGGGTAAATCAACCAGCCATTGCATTGGATAAGCGATAATGGAAAGTTTGCTGCGTAGTGTCTCCAGGTGTTGTTGACGGTGGTCAACCGTCATCAGGATAAGGGAGATAAGGACAAAAACGACCAGGCGTGTGGTAAGCGCGGGACCTTGTGAGAACAGGAGTTTCAATTATTCCACTGTTCCGCTATTCCACAGCGAATACATCGCCACCACGTTCATCAATCAGTTCCAGTGCGCGACCACCGCCACGGGCGACACAGGTGAGGGGGTCTTCGGCAACCACCACAGGCAGCCCTGTTTCTTCCATCAATAGACGATCCAGGTCTCTTAGCAGGGCACCACCACCGGTGAGTACGATGCCGTGATCGGCAACATCCGCACCGAGTTCGGGCGGGGTTTGTTCCAGTGCCTTTTTAACTGCATCGACAATACCTGATAGAGGCTCTTGCATTGCCTCCAGGATCTCGTTGCTGTTGAGGGTGAAGCTGCGCGGGATGCCTTGTGCCAGATTACGACCCTTGACCTCAATCTCCCTGACATCTGTGCCAGGGAAGGCAGAGCCAATTTCCTGTTTGATACGTTCGGCGGTGGCTTCGCCAATCAGGGTGCCATAGTTGCGGCGTACATAGCTGATAATGGCCTCATCAAAGCGGTCACCACCAATGCGTACTGAGGCTGCATAGACAATACCATTGAGTGAGATAACAGCGACTTCCGAGGTGCCACCACCAATATCCAGCACCATAGAGCCACTGGCCTCCTCAACCGGCATTCCGGCACCAATCGCTGCTGCCATCGGTTCTTCAATCAGATAGACCTCACGCGCACCCGCACCTGCGGCTGATTCCTTGATGGCGCGACGTTCGACTTGGGTGGAACCACAAGGTACACAGATCAATACGCGTGGGCTGGGTTTGAAAAAACGGGTCTCGTGCACGCGATGGATGAAGTGTTGTAGCATCTTCTCGGTGACGGTGAAATCGGCAATTACACCATCTTTTAACGGGCGAATGGCGGTAATGTTACCTGGGGTACGTCCCAACATCCGTTTGGCCTCACTGCCAACGGCGGCGACGCTCTTAGGACCACCAGGGCCTCGATCCTGACGAATCGCAACGACGGATGGTTCGTTAAGGACAATACCTTGTCCACGGACATAGATCAGGGTATTGGCGGTACCCAGATCAATAGATAAATCGTTGGAGAACATCCCCATCAGACTCAGACGTTTAAACATTTTGACTTGCAACCCGGTTCTTATATGAAATCCGAAATACTGTAACAACGGGCGGGGGTTTCAGCAAGGTATTAATTAGGTATAATTTACGTAAAATGGCATAATAGCCCGTTATTAGTGAAACGCTTAAGGAATACACATGGCTTTGGATTCATCCGATATTAACAAGATTGCTCATTTGGCACGCCTTGGCATCAATGATGCCGATGTCCCGGACTATGCCAGGAACCTGTCCGATATCCTGGCCTTTGTCGAACAACTGGAAAATGTGGCGACGGATGATGTCGAACCGATGTCGCACCCGCTGGATGCGGTACAACTATTGCGTGAGGACAAGGTGACCGAGGGTAATCATCGTGAAGAATTTCAGGTCATTGCACCACAGGTTGAAGCGGGACTCTATCTGGTGCCGAGGGTTATCGAGTGATGTATACAAAAAGTGTTGTTGAATTAGTGGCGGGGCTTAAAGCGGGAGATTTCTCCAGTGTCGAGTTGACTCAGGCCTATCTGGATCGTATCGCTAGCTTGGATGCCCGGATTAATAGTTTTATTACGGTGACCGGGGATCAGGCGTTAGCTGCTGCCAGGCAGGCTGATGAGCGCATTCATAAGGGTGAGACTGATTATTTAACCGGGATTCCCTATGCCCATAAGGATATCTTTTGTACCCAGGGGGTACGGACCAGTTGTGGTTCGAAGATGCTGGATAACTTTATCTCGCCTTATGATGCGACCGTGACGCAACAGTTAAATGCAGCGGGTGCAGTTATGCTGGGCAAGACCAACATGGATGAATTTGCCATGGGTTCCAGTAATGAAACCAGTTTTTATGGTGCGGTGAAAAACCCCTGGCGGCTGGATGCCGTGCCGGGTGGTTCCTCCGGTGGCTCAGCGGCAGCGGTTGCCGCACGTCTGGCACCACTTGCAACGGGCACCGATACCGGAGGTTCGATTCGTCAGCCAGCGGCATTATGTGGTTTGACGGGGCTTAAGCCTACCTATGGGCGGGTATCTCGTTATGGCATGATCGCCTTTGCCTCCAGTCTGGATCAGGGCGGCCCGATGGCACGTTCTGCCGAAGATGCAGCCGCCTTGATGCAGGCAATGGCAGGTTTTGATCGACGTGACTCAACCAGTGTGGATCGTGCCGTGGATGATTATTCGGCTGACCTGAATCAATCCCTCAAGGGCTTGAAGATTGGCTTGCCAAAGGAATATTTTGGTGAAGGTCTGGAAGCTGATGTGGCTCAGGTAATTGAACAGGCGATTGATGTCTATAAGAGTCTGGGTGCGGAGATTGTCGAGATTAGTTTGCCTAATACTCATCTGGCAGTACCCGTATATTATGTGGTGGCACCGGCTGAGTGTTCATCCAACCTGTCGCGTTTTGACGGGGCGCGTTTTGGTCATCGTTGTGATGCACCTCAGGATCTGGAAGACCTTTACAAACGCTCGCGTGAGGAGGGTTTTGGTGATGAAGTCAAACGTCGTATTATGATTGGTACCTATGCCCTATCAGCTGGTTACTATGATGCCTATTATCTGAAGGCGCAGAAGGTGCGTCGTCTGATTCGTGATGATTTTCGGCAGGCACTGTCCGAGGTAGATGTCATCATGGGTCCAACCACCCCGGACACAGCCTTTGGCGTGGGTGAAAAGAAGGATGATCCGGTCACCATGTATCTTTCTGATATATACACCATTGCCGTGAATCTGGCCGGGGTGCCGGGGGTGTCGATTCCTGCTGGTTTTGCCAATGATATGCCGGTGGGTCTACAGATTATTGGTGATTACTTTGCCGAGGCAAAATTATTGAATGTGGCGCATCAGTTTCAGCAACAGACCGATTGGCATACACAGATTCCAAAAGGTTTCGAATGATGGTGTGTCATCCCCGCACAGGTGGGGATACCAGCGGTAGGGTGCGTACCACGCACCATAACCCAACAATTTGCAATTAAGAGGTTATTAAAAGATGGAATGGGAAGTCGTAATCGGTCTGGAGATCCATGCCCAGCTCGCAACCAAGAGTAAGATATTTTCCGGTGCATCGACTGCCTATGGTGCCGAACCCAATACCCAGGCCTGTGCCGTGGATCTAGGTTTCCCCGGTGTGTTGCCGGTCGTTAATGCCGAGGCAGTACGTATGGGTGCTAGCTTTGGTTTAGCGATTGGTGCCGAGGTGTTGATGCGTTCGGTGTTTGCCCGTAAGAATTATTTTTACCCTGATCTGCCCAAAGGCTATCAGATTAGTCAAATGGATCTGCCTATCGTGGGTAAGGGTGAGCTTTATATTGAGTGGGGTGAGGGTAATAGCAAGACCGTAGGGGTCACGCGCGCTCATCTGGAAGAGGATGCGGGCAAGTCTCTGCATGAGGATTTTCATGGCTCCACTGGGATTGATCTTAATCGTGCCGGTACCCCGTTATTGGAGATTGTCTCCGAACCAGATATGCGTTCAGCCGCTGAGGCCGTTGCCTATATGAAGAAGATTCATGCCCTGGTGCAATATCTTGGCATCTGTGATGGTAATATGCAGGAAGGTTCTTTTCGCTGTGATGCTAATGTCTCGGTGCGTCCAAAGGGGCAGGGTGAATACGGTACCCGTGCCGAGGTTAAAAACCTGAACTCCTTCCGTTTTGTCGAGAAGGCGATTAATCATGAGGTGGAACGCCAGATTGATGTGATTGAGGGTGGTGGCAAGGTGGCACAAGAGACGCGTCTATATGATGCGGATAAGGATGAGACCCGTTCCATGCGTAGCAAGGAAGAGGCGAATGACTATCGTTATTTCCCTGATCCTGACCTGTTGCCAGTAGAACTGGATCAGGCCTTTCTTGATGAAATCAAGGCCTCTTTGCCTGAGTTGCCCGATGCCAAGCGTCAGCGTTTTATTCAGGAATATGAACTGAGTGAATATGATGCCGGGGGATTAACCTCATCCAGGGCGATGGCTGATTATTTTGAGGCGGCATTAAAGGCCTCAGCAGGCAAAGGTAAACTGACTGCTAACTGGGTATTAGGTGAATTATCTGCCGCCTTGAACAAAGCGACGATGGGCATTGAACAAAGCCCGGTCGATGCTGTAGCTTTTGGTGGTTTGCTCAAGCGTATTGAGGATGGCACCATCTCTGGCAAGATTGCCAAACAGGTATTCGAAGCCATGTGGAATGGCGAAGGTGATGCCGATGCGGTGATTGAAAACAAGGGTCTGAAACAGATCAGTGATCCAGCGGCTATCGAGAAGATTATCAAAGAAGTATTGGCAAATAATCCCGGTCAACTGGAACAGTATAAGGGTGGGCAGGAAAAGCTGTTCGGTTACTTTGTTGGTCAGGTAATGAAGGCGACCCAGGGTAAGGCTAATCCGGGTGAAGTGAATGCCATGCTGAAGAAACTGATTGCCGAAGCCTGATGTCGGTGATCAAACTCTCCAGGGTGTTGGTCAACCAGTTATTGACCCATGCACAGTCCTCACCTGAGCAAGAAATCTGTGGCCTGGTTTCAGCGCGTGATGGTGTGGCTAATCACAGTTACCCGATAAAAAATAGTGCCACCGATCCGGGGCGTATTTTTGAGATGGCACCCCAGCAACAGATTGATGCCATGCGCCAGATGCGAGAGCAGGGTGATGAGCTGTTTGCCATCTATCATTCCCACCCCCATGCCTCTGCCGAACCCTCATTAGCCGATATCCAGCAGTCAGCCTATCCCGATACCTGTTATTTGATTATCTCACTCGATATCGAAGGTGTGCTGGAGATGCGTGCCTGGCAGTTGCGGGATGATGGTGTGGTGGCGGTTGATATAGCAGTTTGAGATATAGGTTTTGTTTGGAGCTGTTTTCAGGAGTGAGGCATGAATCACCTATATTGATCATAGACACGCCGTGAATACATCCCTGTCTCGAGCTTACCAGGCATATTTTTTCTATTAATATCATATTATTACAGTAATTAAATAAATCCTTAACGGGGCAGTAGTGTAATTACATATAACAAGGGACTATTATCAAGGATACCATGATGAATGATCAAGATATTCGTTGGCAACAACGATTTAATAATTTCAAGCGTGCCTTTTTATTGTTGCGAGAAGCAATGGAAGGCGATCTGGATAATATGAGTCAGTTGGAAAAGGAAGGCATTATTCAACGTTTTGAATATACCTTCGAACTGGCATGGAATGTTTTAAAAGATAAAATGGAATATGATGGTGTTAACCTGGATAAAATATCGCCAAAGACAGTAGTAAGACAGGCCTATGCCTCCAGGTATATCAAGGATGCAGATACATGGTTAAAAATGATCGGTGACCGGAATCTAATGAGCCATACCTATGATTTTGCAAAATTCGAGATGGTGATAGAAAGTATTGCTGCGAGTTATTTGCCTATGCTGGATGAATGGTATATGGAACTTTTGTCGGAAATTAACGCGTAATGCAGGATACGGGTTTAACAGGACAAAATAGGATGACTCTGGAAAATATACTCAAGAGGTTTCCTGCTATTGAGCAGGTGAAACTCTATGGATCTCGTGCTAAGGGCACGTATAACTCGCGTAGTGATATTGATTTAGTCGCCTTTGGTCAGGGAATTGATCGTGCTGTTATTGCAGAGGTGTTAATGGATCTGGATGATTCGGATATTCCTTATTTGGTTGATTTGCAGGCCTACCATGATTTAAGGAACCCACAACTTATTGATCATGTTGATCGTGTCGGTGTGGTTATTTACCCATAAAGTGTAGACGGAGTTTCACCATGAAAAAATATATTGTCGTACTAAGAATGCTGTTATCAGTTTGTTTGTTAATTGCTCCACTATCGGCGACTAATGCTGGCTGGAATCCATTTGATGACAAGACTAAAGATAATTCGACCAATGATAAGGGAATCAATAAAACTATTACCAGTTTCAAGAAAAAGGATGCCGATTTAAAACGGTTCTTTGCTGATGCCTACGGCTATGCTGTTTTTCCAACGGTAGCGAAAGCCGGTATGGGTATTGGTGGTGCCTATGGTAAGGGTAAAGTTTATCGCCGGGGAAGTTATATTGGTGATACTAGTCTGACACAACTGACCATTGGTTTTCAGTTGGGCGGGCAGACCTACAGTGAAATCATCTTCTTTGGTACTAAAGCCGCGCTTAATGAGTTTATGCGCGGCGAGTTTGAGTTTAATGCGCAGATCTCAGCGGTTGCTGTGACAGCAGGTGCCTCGGCTGATGTGGACTATAATCATGGTGTCGCAGTATTTACTGTTGCCAAGGGTGGCTTGATGTATGAGGCCTCGGTCGGTGGGCAGAAGTTTACATTTAGCAAAAAATAGATAATGTTAAAAATCACCGCGAACATATCTATCCCTGATGATGAGATTGAATTGACGGCAATCCGTGCACAGGGGGCGGGTGGTCAGAATGTCAATAAGGTCTCTTCAGCGATTCACTTGCGTTTTGATATTAATGCATCTTCATTAGCCGGTTTTTATAAACAGCGACTGTTAAATCTGCGTGACCGGCGTATCAGCAAGGATGGCATTATCATTATTAAGGCGCAGCGCTTTCGCACTCAGGAAAAAAACAGGGAGGATGCGCTGGATCGTTTACAAGAAATGCTCGGAGCTGTTACGGTGATAAAGAAAAAACGCAGGCCGACCAAACCAACAAAAGGTGCGCAGAAAAGACGAGTGGACAGTAAGGTTCAACGCGGTAAGATCAAGTCATTACGAGGGAAGATTCTAGATTAACCCGTTCTTGAATGCATGGGTGGCATCCGCATTAAATTATATTTACATGCGTTTTTTTTGATATGAATCAATTTCATCTCTAGCTATTTACAGCATACTGGTATCTGTATTATAAAATAGGTCGGTTCTTTATGAGTGCTAATGGTAAGACTGAATCTAATGTGTTAAATCCAATCCAGTTATCGAAACAGTGGGTTCGTTGTGATAACTGTGGCTTATTCGGTATCTGTAATGAGCTTGGTCTGAATAGTGATATGAAGTTATTTGATCGGCTAATCACCCGATGCAGCCATGTGCTTAAGGAAACCCGCCTCTTTGATGTGGATGATGAGTTTAATTATCTTTATGTGGTGAAGTCCGGATTTATTGCTACCTTTAGTAGTGACGATCATGCAACAGGCAGAATGACGGGGCTATATTTCCCCGGAGATCTTGTTGGTCTCGATGCTATTGAACGCGGTGCCTATAATAGTTATGCCATTGCGTTAGAGGAAAGCAGTGTCTGTATGATGGATTATAGTCAGGTTCATTTGTTGGAAGATCGCAAGACGGGTTTTTATCATCAGCTTGTTAGTGCCATGAGTAATCGCATTATGCATGAGCGTTGGTTTTCGACCTTTATTAGTGCCAGGTCAACTGAAGAACGGCTCGCTTCTTTTCTGATTTATATCTCATCACGCCTTTATGTGCGTGGTCTACCCCATATTGAATTTCGTTTGCCCATAACACGTCGTGATATTGCCGAATATCTTGGTCTCGCTGTGGAGACTGTTAGTCGTGGTTTTCGTCGCTTTCAGGATAATGGTGTATTGACAACGAGTGGGCGAAAAATACGCATTGATAACCTTGATAAACTAATGCTTTCGGCTGCGCTGGAACCGGGCTTCTTCGATTTCCTGGAAACGGATAAGTCAGCATCATGACTTTACCTATTTGGCCTCTTAAATTTGCGCTACGTGCTATTCCTGATTGGGTTCACGCGCGTGTTTTGAGTCAGGGATTTAATTATTTAATGAAGGGTCAATGTTTTTGTTCAAGACTGGAGTATCTGAATGGTAAACGTTTATGGTTGACTTTAAATAACACGGGTAATAGCTGGCGCTTTCAGATTGATAATGGTCGTTTTTATCCCGATAAGATGAACGCCTCTCCCGAGATTCACATCAAAGGTGACCTTGAGCATTTTATTCAGTTGGCAACACGTAGTGAAGATCCTGATACTCTGTTTTTTGCACGCCAGCTGAGTCTGGAAGGTAATACCGAAGATGGCCTCTATCTAAAAAATATGCTTGATGCAATGGAGTTTGATACCGAGGCTCATTTCAAGATGTATCTTGGTAAGGCTATCGGGAAGAAGCTGGATGAGCTATTCAAACAACTTGATATTGGTGGTAGGGCGCATCGTATTGTCAGTAAATCAAGGGGTCAGAGCTTTTGAAATATTCCATTTATTCAAAGAACCGATGATTCTTTCAAAAGCTCTGACCCCTTGATTTATTATTGCCAGTTCATGCCGGGCTCGCCATGCCAGAATCCGTTACACCACTTATTGTCATCACTGCGTTTTTGTATTCTGCTTTCAGCCTGTTGTGATGATATTTCACCTATTGATGTTTGATGAAATATATCAATCAATTCCCCCATACCCTTTAATTCAGGTGACAGGCGTAAAATATCAACGCCCGTTTTCTCCAGACTATCCAGTTCGCTAACCAGATTACAGGGTACTCCTGATTGTAATTGTATGCCGTTAATAGTAAATAACTCGTCACCTTCCTGGGTCAATAGAGGCAGACCTTTGTTATCAGCAAGGCAGCGCAGTTCACACTGATCTTTACCAACATTGTGAGCTCTTGCAGTGAAGCATCGGGCTGAAAATGCCAGGGGTATGCGACCATAAACCAGTACTTCGCTTTCCATACCACCAGGCTTTTGTTTAATGAGATCGCGTAAGGTATGCTGACTTAATTCAAAAGGCATCACCCAACGTATGGCACCACACTCATGTAGTACATCAATGGTCTCCGGGTTGTAGCTATTGATATGAGGGCCAGCAATAAAGCTGGACTGTTTATTGAGTAAATACACTGCTGACATATCATTGGCTTCAACTTTGAAGTCTGTTTGGGCACAGATATGTTCCAGTCTTTTTAGTTCTGAATCGGCCTCAAGCAAGATCAGGGTGGATAGCACCACTTCTTTACCTGCCTGTTGTAACTGAGAAGCAATATCAAGCCAGTCATTGAGTTTTAATTCACGCCGTTTGGAACAGACCACTTCACCTAGATAGATAATATCAACAGGCCAGTCTGTAGCCTGTTGGTAAAAGCTGCGAACCTTGTCTTCTGGCCAGTAATATTGGATGGGGCCGAGTGATAATTTCATGTTATTGCCATGGTCTATGGAAGGCACCGAGGGTATGTGAACGACCTTCAGATACCTTGTCCAGTGTTGATATCCAGCGTTTATCGATTTTATAGTTATTGAGATTATTCTGACAACAGTCTAATGCAGCGCGCATGACACTGGTGACCTGCCTGACATAGGCAGGACTTCGTTGACGGCCTTCAATCTTGATGGCTGCAACACCCATTGTTATAAGGTCAGGTAATATCTCCAGTGTATTCAGACTGGTTGGCTCTTCCATGGCGTAAAATATATTTTCGCTTTCACCCACCTTGAAGCGACCTTTGCATAAGGTAGGATATCCCGCTGCCTCACCTTTTGCATAACGATCAATGAGCACATTATTGAGCCGTGATTGACGACCTTGAGCGGTCTCTTCCCAACGGACATCCTTTGCGGGTGAACAAACTCCGCAGGTGTTGGGTGATTCTCCAGTAACATAAGATGAAAGCGCGCACCGTCCTTCAACCATTACACACAGGCTACCAAAGCCAAACACTTCGACCTCGACTGGACTGGAATCAACAATGTTTTTAATTTGTTTTAGAGATAATACCCGTGGCAGAACAACGCGCTGGATATTAAATTGTTCGTGATAAAAGGCAATCGCGTGGCGGGTGGTTGCAGAGCCTTGTACCGATAAATGCAGCCGTAAACCGGGGAAATTACGGGTTGCATAGCGCATTAATCCAGGATCAGCCAGTATTACTGCATCGATACCGAGTAACGCTGCCTGTCTTACTGCTTGAGTCCAACGGTTAAAATGTTCAGGCTGGGGATAGGTATTTAGCGCGAGCAGTACCTTGCAGCCTTTATTATGTGCATATTTAATACCCTGTCTTACTTCTTCATTATCAAAATTCAGTCCGGGAAAATTGCGAGCATTGGTTTCATTACGAAATCCAATGTATACCGCATCAGCGCCATGATCAACGGCTGTTTTTAGTGCAGGTAGACTGCCGGCAGGGCAAACCAGGTCGATCTTTTTACGTGCTGAAGGCATAATCATTCTCCAGCGCAGCGCCTTGATAGCTGCCTCGATTGATTAGTTCCCTCTCTATTGAATTAAGTACATGCCATTTTTTTGAGCACCACTGTGGTGCTAATAGTAAATTTTCCGATGCTGTACCTGTTAGTCGGTGAAATATAATTTTTTTGGGTGTTAACTCCACTATGTTGGCAACTGTCTGAATGTAGTCATCAAAATCAAGTGGCTGGTATTGTCCTTCACGCCATTCGTTAGCCAGTACAGTGCCTTTTACAACATGCAGAGGATGAATCTTTAAACCATCAACGCCTTTATCCAGAACCTTTAGTAAGGTTTCTTCGGCATCTTTCCCCGTCTCTCCGGGAAAACCGATAATCAGGTGTGTGCATACCTTTATACCATGCTGTCGAGCCATTTGTACTGCGTCACAATAGTCCTCATAGGTATGTCCACGATTGACACGCTCCAGGGTCTCGTTTGAGGATGATTGCAGCCCCAGTTCCAGCCAGATTTCATAACCTTGTTGTTGGTATGCTTGCAGTAATTTGACTACCGGTTCGGGGACGCAGTCCGGGCGGGTGCCAATGGCGAGACCAATGACATCCGGCTCGGAAAGTGCCCGATCATAAAGTTCTTTTAGCTGGTTGATATCAGCATAGGTATTGGTGTAGGCTTGAAAGTAGGCAATGTATTTACTGGCTCGGGTACGTTTTAGAATAACCTGTCGTCCGGCTTCAATCTGTTGTCCTAATGATTTTGGTTGTCGACCATTGGGACTGAATGAGCTGTTATTACAAAAGGTGCAGCCGCCAACACCTTTTGTTCCATCCCTGTTTGGGCAGGTAAATTCAGCATCAATCGCCAGCTTATGGATGCGTTCACCATACAGTTTTTTCATGGCCTGACCAAAGGTGTGAATATAATCGGATAAGGCCATTCTAGGTTCTCTAAGTTTCTGATGCGTCTTTGTTTTTATGACAAAAAGCAATTTTTATGCTTGTAATATAGAGCATAATTAAGATGGCAGTGATCCTATCATTATGATCGAATAGAATCGTTGATCCAGGTCAGGTCTGTATAAGGTTTTACTTTGGGGTTTTCCTATGAAATGCACGGTATTCATTTTTTCAGTCTGTCTGTTGGTGCTCTCTTCGCTTGCCTATAGCGATAAGTCGAACCTTGGCAATCGCCTTATCCTGGAGTCCTCCCCTTATCTGTTACAACATGCAAATAATCCGGTGGATTGGTATCCCTGGGGTAAAGAAGCCTTTGATCGGGCACGGCAGGAAAACAAGCCGATTTTTCTTTCAATTGGTTATGCGGCATGTCATTGGTGCCATGTGATGAGGAAAGAGAGTTTTGAGAATATAGATATTGCCCGGTTTTTAAATAAACATTTTATTGCCATCAAGGTAGATAGGGAACGTCGCCCTGATATTGATGAGTTTTATGGTAATGCTGTGATGGCCTTTCAAGGACATCAGGGCTGGCCTATGTCGGTGTTTCTTACGCCGGATAAAAAGCCTTTTTATGGTGGCACTTATTATCCTGCCAAGGCATTCCGAGCACTTTTATCCGAGATGTCAGATTATTGGACTAATCAAAGAGAACAAGCGGTTAATCAGGCTAGTCAATTGGTTGATCAATTGTATAGTAGAAAAAAAACAGGGGGGCAAGCCTTAATGTTTGATAAGGTTCTCAGGAACAGGGCAATTAAGTCTCTATTATCGATTGTTGATCGTGATAATGGTGGATTTGGTGAGGGGAGTAAGTTTCCTCGTGAACCATGGTTGTATCTTTTGCTGGATGATAGTTATGGCAAGGCAGAGGATAACCTCTCGTTAATGTCATTACGTACTACATTAACCCGAATGGCCTATGGCGGTATTTATGATCAATTGGGTGGTGGTTTTCATCGTTATACAACAGATCCTCACTGGAGAACACCTCATTTTGAAAAGATGTTGTATAACCAGGCCTTGTTAGTGCCTTTATATTTGCGTGCTAATGATATTTATCCTGATCCATTATACCGAATGGTTGCACAACAAACGCTTGATTTTGTATTAAAAGAAATGCGCTCTCCACAGGGTGGGTTTTATGCTTCTCTGGATGCGGATAGTGAGGGTGGTGAGGGACATTATTATTTATGGACACGGGATGAATGGCAAGCACTGTTGAATAATGATGATAGCCGGTTGTCAGCCAGTATTTTTGATGTAGATGAATATGGTGAGATGGATAACGGGGATAATGTTCTCTATTTTTATCTGACACCGGAAGAATATTCTGATGAGAATAATATATTACTTTCCAGTGTGTTAGGTAAATTAAATAAGATTCGCTTTCAGTTGAAGCAGGCGCGTAATAAACGTATTAAACCTGCGCTGGATAAAAAAATAATAATGGCTTGGAATGGCCTTGCTATTACAGCTTTGGTTGAGGGTGCTATGCGGTTTAGTGAGTCAGATTACCTGACTTATGCCAGGGGTGCGGCTCGATTTATATGGGAAAACATGCAGGGTGATGATCACTTTTATCGTATCAATTTCCAGGGGAAAAATTCGCAGGATGCACAATTAGAGGATTATGCCTATTACCTACAGGCATTAATTGCTCTTTATGATATTGATCAGGATAGGGCCTGGCTGGATAAGGCAAAAATCCTGGCTGGAATGATGCAGCAATTATTTTGGGATAATCAGCAGGGTGGTTTCTATGATATTCCTGTTGATCAGGATACTCCTTTACCGATACGACCCAAAACAGGCTTTGATAAAACACTGCCTTCAGGCAATGCTGTTGCAGCGCGCATGTTTATACGGCTTGCTCGTCGCACAGGTGATGATGCCTATTATGATAAAGTTAATGCAGTATTAGCACTATTTTTCCCCGAAACCAAAGAAACGCCAAGTGCTTTTTCCAGTCTTTTAGTGGCTTCCCGTGAGGAACAAGAAGGGGTTGTTACACTGCCGGTTTATGCGGCACGGGGGCATGTTCGTATTGACGCTTTTATCCGTGCTGTGAATGATAAACAATATACCCTGAATATTGAGATGAAATTTGATGATAAGTGGCATATTAATTCTCATACCCCTTTTGATACTCAACTGATTCCTACTGCTATTCGTTTGCAAGAACCGTCAGAATGGACACTGTCTGATATCCAGTATCCTGAGCATGAGGTGGTAAAACTGGGTTTTAGCCAACAGGCTTTGGCTCTTTATCAGGGGTATGTTAGTATTCGATCCCTGTTGAAGAAAGGATCAACAAGTGTGAATCCATCTATCAGATTACGATTGCAGGCGTGTAATGATCAGCTTTGTCTGCCACCTGAAGATTTATTGTTATATCCCCGCTTTATGGTCAATCACATCGTGGAATGAAAAAATGAGGGTTAATTAATTGGATCAGGATAAAAAAATTGAGCAGTTGGTATTAACGTGTATTGATACGGCAAAGGCAATGCTGGATGAGTATGGTCTGGTTGTGCCTTTTGGTATCAGGTCATTTAATGACTCCAATGATCTAAAAATGAATTGTCCCGCTGACAAGAACCCTGAGGATAATATGGATTTACAGGTTGATTATATTGTTGCCGAGCTGAAGGAGTTTGTTGTTAATGAGGATGTTTTTGCTACAGCACTGGTTACTGACCTTGAGGCAGGTGATGAAAAAGGGGTTGGTTTACAGATTGAAACAGCGATGTCATCAGTATTATTTGTTTACCCTTATGTAAAAGACAATGATGAATGGCTTATCTCTGATCCGATACAAACAGATCAATTATTGGTGACGGTTTTTCCTGGGAGTTGATCAAAGCATCTCTAGTTCCCCTGGTTTTTTTTTGCTTTTTGTTCCACTACCCATACTGCTGCCTCAACCCGACTATGAAGATTTAATTTTCGTAGTATATTTTTTACATGAACCTTGACTGTGGATTCAACAATATTGAGTTGTCGGGCAATGACTTTGTTGCTGAGGCCTTTTGCAACAAGAGATAAAATCTGCTCTTCACGCTGGGTTAGTTCTGTTTTTTCTCGTGCTTTTATACTGGATTCTTTATGTAATCCACGGACAATTAATTCAGATACCTTCTGGCTAAGTATAATATGCCCATTAACAACCTGGTGCAGTCGTTGTAGCATATCTTCCGGTTCCATGTCCTTCAGGAGATAGCCATCTGCACCTGCTCGTAAGGTTTCAACTACATTTTTTTCATTATCTGATACGGTTAATATAATAACCCGGCTATTAATGTTTGCAGCCTTTATTGCTTTTAGTGTTTCCAGTCCATTCATCTTGTCCATGTTAAAGTCAAGCAGGATAATGTCAGGTTGTAGTGATTTTGCCAGCTCGATACCACTAAGGCCATTATCGGCATCGGCAACCACCTCAAAAGAATTATCCATGGACACCAGGTCTCGGATGCCTCTTCGAATCAGAGGATGATCATCAATAACCAGAATTGTAATTATTTTATTCATTGATCTGTACAGGGGTTGCCTTGTTTATTGGTGTGAATGTTAATTTAACCTCGGTTCCAGTGTCTTGATTATTGATTATTTCAAATGTGCCATCCAGTGTTTTAGCGCGTTCTTTCATTATGCTTAGTCCATAATGATGTGTTTTTGATTGTTCTTTATCGATTCCTATGCCGTTATCTTCGATAATTATCTGTATGTCACCAACAGAATTATATTGTATGAGGAGAAAGGCTCTGGAGGCATGGGCATGTTGAATGATATTTGATAGCGCTTCACGTATTAGTTGGAGTATATGTATTTCTTCATTAGGGCTTAGGTCGAAATAAGTGATTTTACTATCGCAACTTATGTTTGTTTCACTACGATCATTAAATTCAAGGACGGTCTTATGTAATGTGTCATTGAAGTCATTGCCATCAATTTTTAGACGGAAGGTGGTTAATAACTCGCGTAATTCACGATAGGCGCTATTAAGCCCAATACGTAATTCAGAAATAATATTTATTTCCTCGGGATTATTAGAAGATTTTTCAGATATTGCCTGTAGGCGGCTTACCTGGATCTTCATAAAGGTTAGTGATTGTGCCAGGGAATCATGTAATTCCCGTGCGATGGCACCACGTTCTTCAATTAAGGCCAGTCGACGGGTTTCTGCTGATTGTTGTGAGAGTTTAATGGCTATCCCGATATGATTGGTAATATTTTCAAGTAATTGCTGTTGCCAGGGTGTAACAGGTTTGTTATTGGTTTGCTCTATTATTAAAACACCATATTGTTGGGTCTGGTCTTGAATAGGTATAGTGAGTAGTTGTTTTTTATTTTTATTGTTGTCAGTAATATTTATTAAATGATTTTTTTTACCTGTCAGGCATTGTCTGCAATTGGTTTCTTCGCATAATTGTGTGACAAGATCATCTATAGGCAAGGTTGAAGCCAACATAGTAGCATTCTCTTTTTTATTATTATTCAGACAAATGGCACCTTTACCAATGCCGGGTAGTTTCTCTATATCCTCCAGAATTATCGGATACGTTGTGTTCAGAGATTCAGCTTCATTTAAGCGGTTAACGGTTTTATAGAGGAGTTCTAATGATAGATTGCTTTGCTCTAGATCAATGGTTTTCTGTTGTACGCGTTCTTCCAACTCTGTATAAATCTTTGAAAGATCTTCAGCCATGGAATTGAAGGCTGATCCCAGTTGTCCTAATTCATCCTTGCCCGTATAGGTTGAACGAAATGAAAAGTCCCCATTCCGGGCTTTTTCTGCCCCTGTAAGTAGTTGTTTTAATGGTTTTTGTATGCGGCTATAGATAAGAACAAGAGCAATTAAAACCAGTATTATGGTCAGTATTAATACAATGAACTGAAAATTGCGTAAGCGTTTAATTTTTATTTTTGCATCTTGTTCCAGCAGTGCAACAAGATTGTCAATGTTGGCAACAAAATCGGGCGCGATCATAAAGTAGCGATTACGTAGATTAGTAACCGCAGCCTCACTAATGGACATATCCATTCCTGCGTTACCTGCTGTCTGGATGTCCATAATCCCATCTAGATAAGTGTCAAACAATGGTCTTATTTCTTCTACCCACTGTTTCTCAGTTTGTGCATATCCTGTGTGTAAGTGGTGATGTTTCTCATTGGGGCGCACGCTATTTAGATTGAAATTAGATAGGTGTTTTTCAAATTCAGTAATAAGCTGATGTGTTTTTATCCAATGTTCACGATTATCTACTGTGTTATGTATAAGCTCATTTGCTATTCGGTAGGAGCTCATGCGTAAGGTGCCCGATTCATTAATGGCGGTAGCCAGGCCTTCTGTAGTATTGGTAATAAATAATGATGCTGCCATGCTGGCAAAGGCCAGCAGGGTAATTGTTATCATAACAATACCCATGCTTGTTAATAATGAATGCTGTAAACGTAGGTTCATGGTTTTTTATTGTATCTTTAATTGTTCAGTTAAGCGATAAAATACAGATACTACCAATGAATATATTGATCTTTTTGTTTCTATAATAATTTTCTTAATATATAAAAATAACTATTTTTTTCAATTGGTTATCTTGTTTTATGATCTACTACTTTGGTGGTAGATAGATGAAATTACGTGTCTTTACTTTATGAGAACAGGATGGACATGCGTGTTCGGCTGCTATATAACCATTACTCATACCAGTGAATATTAATTAACTATAAAGGGGATAGCTATGATGCGTCACAAACATTTTATTAATGGGGTGATTGGTATCGCGCTGTTTGTTGTCAGCTTAATGGGGTACGCGGCTTCAAATATTGTACAGGAAGGTAAGCAGATATTCGATATGAACTGCATGGCCTGTCATCAGGCTGATGCTATTGGTAAACCTGGTTTTGCGCCCTCCCTGACCAATAAGGAATTACTCAGAGTTGCTTCTGACAGGTTCTTTATGTCAACTATCAGAGATGGCCGTGTAGGTACCGGTATGCCTCCATTTGCACATCTGGGCAAAAAGAAGATAACAGCCGTTGTAGCCTATCTGCGGGCACATGAAAAAGGGCCTAATCATTCCAAAGAAATTGATGCGCAGCCTGATTCCTACGGTGATGCACGCAAGGGTGATTTGTGGTTTGAGGAGATATGTGAAAGCTGCCATGGTGTGAATGGTGAGGGCTATGCCGCGGGTGTTGTGGGCCCTGCAATTGGTCGAGCTGGATTCCTGAACAAGGTATCAGATGGTTTTATTCGTGAAACCATCAAAAAGGGTCGATCCAATACGCGTATGCGTGGTTTTTCGGGGACGGAAGGTTTGGCTAATCTGAGCGATTCCGAAATTGATGACATTATCTCTTTCTTGCGTAGTTTAAAACCAAGTAATCGTACCGCTAGATAAGCATCGCTGTTTATTAAGCATGATAATATACAAAACATTATTTTACGGGAATAAAATATTATGAAACGTAGCAAAGATATTTCCAGACGTGAATTTATAAAGAATAGCACCTTTATTACAGGTTCAGCTGCCGGTGCCGGTTTGTTTGTCGGTGATAATCCTGAGCTGGAGGCGGCAACAAATCCAGATAGTTCTTCAACCAAACGGACAACGGCACTGGCACAGTGTCCATATTGTGGCGTGGGTTGTGGAACGGTGATTATATCCGAGAATGGTCGGATTGTTTCCATGCGTCCTGATAAGGATCATCCAACCAATTATGGTCTTCAGTGTATTAAGGGTTTAACGGCTGCGGAGCCTATCTACGTTGATCGTATGGAAGGTGATTCGTACGTGCGAAAAGATGTGTGGGAAGAATGGAATAAGCCTGATCATGGTGATATGGACTTTATCAGTAAGACCAAAAATGCCTTTGATGAAGAGTTATTTGTTCGTGTGCCATATCATGATGCGTCTAATATGGTGGCACATAAAGTAGCTTATTTTGCCAAAAAATATGGCGGTAACTCGATTGCATTGTATGGCTCAGGTCAGTTGACTATGGAAGGGCAGTATCTCGAAAATTTATTTATGAAGGGTGTTCTGGGTTCCAATACTATTGAAGCCAATGCTCGTATGTGTATGACCTCGGCGGTAACAGGTTATTTTGCCACCCTGGGTTCTGATACGCCACCGCTGGCTTATGAAGATCTGGAGATGAGCGATATGATTATGCATTTTGGTCATAACGCGCGAGAGTCCCATCCTATCATTTATTGGCGTATTGCGGATTATAAGAAGAAGACAGATATTCCTACCGTCATTGTTGATCCACGTTGGACGGGTTCAAGCCAGGGTTATGCTGATATTAATCCGAAAAACCACGTGCATCTTCCTGTTCTGAATGGTGATATCAGCTTATTAAATTCTATCGCTCATGTGTTATTGAATGATCATGATGATGTGATTGATTGGGGTTTTGTCAAGCAGCATTCCACCGGCTGGAAGGAATATGTTAAAGAAGTGAAGAAGAGCTATAGCCCTGAGCAGGTTCAGGATCGTATGGGTACTGATAAAGTTACCCCAGAGCTGATTCGTAAAGTAGCGGGTATGTTTGCGGATGCAACCCGTAAACGTCTGGCGAGAAGCAAGATGGATCAATCTGGTGATGGTTATGGTGGCGTTATCATCATGTGGGGTATTGGTTATAACCAACATATTCATGGGCAGAACAATGTTATTTCCATTATTAATTTGTTAACGCTAACGGGTAATCTGGCAAAACCAGGTTGTGGACCTTTTTCAATGACAGGGCAGCCTAATGCTATGGGTGAGCGTTTTACGGGTGGTTTAACCGGGCGTCTACCCTTTAATTTGCCACTAAAGGATGAGAAGCATCGTAAACATATGGCAAAGGCCTGGGGTGTGCCAGAAAAGAACCTGATTACTGCAATGAACGGTGATAACAGGGGTATGGCCATTGGTATGATGGAACGTGCAAACAAGGGTGAAATCAAGGCAATGTTTCTGGTCTATGCCACCCATATTGATTTACCGGATCAACATAATCTTGTTCGTCCTGGATTGATGAAATCATTTAATGTGGTGCAGGAAATCTATCGTCATGCACCCAATAATCTATTTGCTGATGTGATCTTCCCTGCAGCGACCTGGGGTGAGGTTGAGGGTGTTTATATTAGCTCTGAACGTCGAATTAATATCTGTCAGGCGGGAGGGACACCACCTCCAGGTTGTCTGCCTGATATGGATATGGTCATTGATAAGGGTAAGGAGATCGCCGATCTTCTGGGTCTGGATGGTGACAAGATCTTCCCGTGGGGTAGGAATGATAAAGGATTCTACGATTCCGAGCAGATCTTCCGTTCTGTTGTAGAGGCCTCCGGGGGGACGGATACTGACCTTACGGGTATGTTGGAGGTTGAGAAGATTGATGGTATCGGTTTGTACCAGCAGTTAATTAATCTGCGTGGTATTCAGTGGCCTGCACCAACGTATAGTATTGCAAAAGAAGGGGGTGCAAAACGTCGTTATATGGGGCAGGAAGGGGTATGGGAATCCAAGCCTTATGGTTATTTCCGTACCAATGATGGCAAGGTGCATATTAAATTGTGCAAGCAGGATTACAGTCAACGTAAGGAAGTTACCAGGAAACTGATGGAGTTTGGTGTCAAGAAGGATCATTACGTTATTGATAATCTTGATTTGATGAAGCAAGCGCGTGATATGGCCTTAACACCGGATCTTCCTGATGAAGAACATCGAGACAAGAACTGGGAGGATATTCCAAAAGACCAATATCCTTACTGGTTAGGACTCGGTGTCGTATATGAACATTTCCATACCGCGAAATCCAACCGTAGTCCAACGACACGTCGTTTGGTTCCCGAGATGTATGTAGAGATGCATCCTGATGATGCCGGGGTGTTGGGTATAAAGGATGGTGATCAAGTGCGCCTTATTACTCGTCGTGGTCATTATCAGGCACGCGCTCAGGTTGGTAGTAATAGTATTGTTAAACCGGCACGAAACTCGGTGCCAAGAGGGTATTTATTTAGCCCATGGAATCTGTCGGTAGCAGATAGTGCTGATCCGAAGAAAAACAAATGGTTAGTAAATGCAGTTTCCAGTCGTGTCTTTGATCCTGTATCGGGTCAGGTGGATTTCAAGAAACTGGCCTGTCGAATTGAGAAGGTTTGATGATGAGTTCAAGGCATGGATCACTCATCTTTATCAGAGACATGCCGTGAATACATCCATGTAGGTTCGATACCGGTGTTCATGTGGGTAACAGTGATTAATTGATGGAAAGACGAAAGTTTTTTAAAGAGCTTATTGCCGGTGCGGTAGCAAGCACTGTGTTGAAGTCATCTTTACTTGAGGCCGCTTTTTCACAGCAAACAGGGTTGAGGTTTCTACGGCCTCCGGGGTCATTGCCAGAAGATATATTTGAAAGCCGCTGTATTCGTTGTGGTCAATGCAGTGAGGTTTGTCCTAATCGTTGTATTGAATATTTCAATCTGGAGAATGGAGTCAAGTCTCTTAATACGCCTTATATTATCCCACGTACCAAGGCCTGTATCCTTTGTATGAAATGTGGTGATGTATGCCCGACGGGTGCTATAAAGCCACTTGAACGAACTGCGGAAGATATCCTTGGTTATGTACGAATGGGTAAGGCTCGCGTTGAAAAAAGTCTGTGTTTATCCTATCAGGGAAAGACCTGTGGTGTTTGTTATCGAGCCTGTCCATTGCAGGATGTAGCGATAAGGGTAGGTATGCTTGAGCAACCCCATGTGCTGGATGGTTGTGTCGGTTGTGGTCTGTGTGAACGGTCATGTATTCAATTACCACAGGCAATCAGGATTATCCCTGATCACATTAGAAGGACGGTATAGGGGAATGAATAATAATATTAAGCCATTCTTTCTCTGGAGGCATCTTAACAAGCTTCGTTGGGTCGTTTTGAGTATTGTTTTTTTGATGCTTGTTCTACTACCTTTTATACATGTTTACCAAACTTTTGTAGCCTCATTTTCCTATGATTTACTCGATGAATCAGAGAAATTCCTATTTGATATTATGGAGGCAATTACCTCGCCGTTTGTTGATGATCCTGCACAGGAACTGGATGCCATTAAAGGTACCACATGGTCAGGCAATTTCTTTGGTTATCAAATATCAGATCCTTTGGCCGTTATTGGTCAGCTTGCCGCAAGTATGTCTATCTATTGGCCATTTGTTTTAACGGCCTTGGTGCCGGTTATATTTACAGTGGTATTCGGACGTTTTTTTTGTGGCTGGATTTGTCCCGCTAACTTTCTTTATGAGCTTAATACAATTGTTTCGCTATGGTTACAGGATCTTGGTATCAGGGCAGGACATAGAAAGCTTGATCGACGCATGAAGTATCTGGTGCTCGCTATTGGCCTGGGGCTTTGTGTCATTAGTGGTTCGGTTTTGATATCGATTATTTATCCTCCTGCAATTATTGGTCGTGAGCTTTATTTTGCAATTGCATTAGGCGGTTTTGGCTCAGGGTTGGTGTTCTTTATTTTAACCTTATTATTTGATTTGTTCGTATCCCGGCGTGGATTTTGTCGTTATATATGCCCTGGCGGTGCACTTTACTCGCTGCTTGGTCGATTCAGAATGTTTCGTATTAAACGCATTGTGGATAATTGTAACGATTGTGCCAAATGTAATGCGGTATGTGAGTTTGGTCTGGATCCGTTGCATGATGATTTTGGACAAGAATGTAATAATTGCACGGCATGTATCGCAGTTTGTCCAACCGATGCAATGACCTTTGTGGTGAAAATCAAGGATGAGGGTAATCAGGGGCCGGGACATTTAGGTAAGCAATATATCCGATTAAATCAGGTACAGGGTAAACAGGATGCGGCGACGTGATCTTTTAAAAAAAATGATTGTTGCAGCAAGTACCTTTGGTCTGGCATCAGTTCCTTATGCTATTGGTCGATTAATGGTTCCGCTTACAACGTTTGATTTCTCGAATCATTTACGCCCACCGGGGGCTCTTGTCAATGAGGATGATTTTATCAGAGCCTGTATAGGATGTGGGCTTTGTGGGGAGGTTTGTCCGCCTCGGTGTATCCTGTTCGAGAAACGAGAGGGTGGTAACGGGGTTAATACGCCCTATATAGATCCTGAGCTAAAGGCGTGTATCCTGTGCCAGAAGTGTATGGATGTTTGTCCAACAGATGCCATTACAAAGATTGATATACATGAAGTTAATATGGGCCTTGCACAAATTGATAGAACAGCCTGTTATCCCTGGGTTGATCGAGGGATTTGCGGGGCGTGTGTCAATATATGTCCATTAGGGGAGAAAGCCATCGCCTTTGAATTTGCTAATATGTACAGACCGTATATAAAAGAGGATGGTTGTGTTGGCTGTGGGATTTGTGTAGAGGTTTGCCCACACCCATCTTTACCAATAAGGATTGTTGAATCTGTGCAGGGCACGGTAACAAGACATAATGCTTAAGGGGACCTTAATGATAAACAGTTTTTTTCCCAAGAATAAAATAATAGAGCAATCAATTTTTACAGGATTGATAGTGCTGTTGATTTCTACCGAATTATTAGCTCATCATGTTCTTGGTCGTCCTGCCTATAGTCTGAATGAAGACTCCAATACTCCGCCCAGTATGCAGGTGGAGACCCAGATGGGTGACTATTTTATTACCTATATGGTTTTTCCTGCATTTCCAAAACCAGGTGAGAACGGGCGGGTGAATGTGTATCTTTCACGGATTGATAATGGTGATACCTTTGATGGTGATATTACCTTTACAGTACGTAATAATGGATGGTTTGAGGATGATAATGAAGAAATGCTGGGGGTACAGCCAGTCTATGATGGTGTGTATCGACAGGGTTTTTTATTCAAGAAAAATGGTGAGTATATCATTACGGCAAAATTTGAAGCTGGGGGTGAGCCGTATATTATCGACTTCCCCCTGACCATTGGACAGGATACATCAATGGGGATTATTGGTATTGCTCTTGGGGTGATTCTATTTGCATTGATTACAGTGAATGTTATACAACGCCGACGCTTGATGCGTAACAAGATACGCAGTGCCCGTCAGGATGACGATATATGATAATGACACATCCAGGTTTACCCTCATATTGGGGATATATTGTTTGGGCTTTTATGCTCATTGTTAGTTTGTGGGTTATTGTGGCAAAAATGCCTGGTAGATTAACTATAAGGCATATCCAGTTAAATGATATTAAGTTATTAGGCTCTTTTAGCCGACTTTTTACCTCGTCTACCGGGTTATTACTTTTTATCAGGATAATTGTTGTCGCATTATTCTTTCTGGTTATTTATTCAGGTCTTACCGGAACACCTGTTCCAGCAAGGAATATCGCTACTGTTCTAACATGGAATATCTGGTGGGCAGGGCTGATCATCTCGATTTTTTTTCTGGGTTCTGCCTGGTGTGCGATTTGTCCGTGGGATGCACTGGCAAACTGGTTTGTAAAGCCTCGTCTCTGGTTATTAAAAATGAATAATAGTCTTGAGCTGAAACCACCGCGATGGATGCGGACAGTATGGCCGGCACTATTAATGTTAATTGGTTTGACCTGGTTGGAATTAGGTTATGGTGTGACATCTGATCCTTACGCAACGGCATTACTGTCATTACTTATGGTGGTGATGGCAACATTGTCATTGGCAATATTCAGGAATAAGGCCTTTTGTCATTATATTTGTCCGGTTGGTCGTACTGTGGGTTTCTATGCGCAGCTTGCACCCATTGAATTACGCCCGATTGATCCGGATATCTGTGCGCAATGCACAGGTCTGGAATGCTTTAATGGTACCGATGAAGTTGATCCATGCCCTACACAACTTGTTATGGGCAGTTTGACACAAAACACCTACTGTACATCTTGCGGTAATTGTGTCCGAAGTTGCCCTGATAAAAATATCTCCTGGCGCTTGCGTCCACAGAGTCAGGAGGCAATCTCCAGCGCACGCCCTCATTGGGATGAGGCATGGTTTATGCTGATTCTGCTGGCACTGACCAGTTTTCATGGCATCACCATGATGGAGTTTTGGGAAACCTGGATGCAACAGTTTGCACAAATAATTGGTGATTCAGGACAATTGTTGGTTAGTTTTTCAACTGGTCTAATGGTAAGTATTATTATACCCGTTAGTATCTACGCATTATTTATAGTTATAACCCGTTGGATATCAGGATCAGATGTTGGTTTTAAACCATTTTTTATGGGGCTGGTCTTTGTTACCCTGCCATTAGCTTTTGCCTATCATATTGCACATAATCTAAACCACATGCTGCGTGAAACGGCAGGTGCTGGCCAATTATTGATGGAAACTTTGGGTATGGGGTCGGGGTCGCTGGTATCACATGGTCGTTTGCCGATTCCGGAAGAGGCGTTGTTTGCGATGCAAGGTCTGTTAATGATGTTTGGTTTCTGGGTTGCAGTTAAAGTCTTACGCTATCGTATTAAATCGTTTGTATCAGAAGCTGGTTTTCGCCTTACACCTATTCTGGTCTTTATTATTAGTGTCAATGGTTTCCATCTATGGTTATTGATGCAACCGATGATAATGCGTATGGGGGGAGTGTGAGATAGAGATTGAGTTAATGGGGTAGTAATGAAAAGGAATAATTAATTGGATAGACGTGAGTTTTTTACCAGGAGTAGTAAGAAGATTGTTAAATCGGTTGCTGATGAGGTGGCGGATAGTGTCAGGGTGCGTGCGGCCAAATGGATTCGACCACCTTTTGCCCTGGAGGAAATTGACTTTCTTTTGGCGTGTACACGTTGTAATGAATGTATTGATGCCTGTCCACATGAGGTGATATTTAAATTACCGGCACGTCTGGGAATTCAGGTGACGGCAACACCTGCACTGGATTTATTGAATCATGGTTGTCATCTATGTGAGGACTGGCCCTGTGTCAGCGTCTGTAAACCGGGTGCATTAAAGATTCCGGTAAAGCCTGATGATGCGGATGATGAAAGCGATGAAAGGTTCTTTCCCCGGTTGGCGATTGCGACGCTTGATAGTAAACATTGTTTGCCTTATAAAGGCCCGGAATGTGGTGCCTGCCAGGGGATTTGTCCGGTTCCTGGTGCTATGGTCTGGGATATGACAAGGCCAGTGATTAATGAAAAGATCTGTATTGGTTGCGCCTTATGCCGGGATGCTTGTATTGTAGAACCTAATGCCATTAATGTACGCTCAAAATATAAAAAACTGTCATGATTAAATCCGTAATAAAGGGTATACGGTCATGGGTAATGGGACATGTTGGTCAATATCCATTGTTATTATCAGGGGGTGTTTTTGTTGCCGGAATATTATTCTGGGGGGCATTTAATACGGTATTGGAAGTAACGAATAATATGGATTTTTGTATCTCATGTCATGAGATGGAAGATAATGTCTATCGGGAATATCTCGGGACAGTACATTACAGTAATCGTACCGGTGTCAGGGCAACCTGCCCGGATTGTCATGTCCCTAAAGAGTGGCAACATATGGTGGTTAGAAAAATTAAGGCCTCTAATGAGTTAATACATAAGGTAATGGGTTCGATTGATACGCCAGAAAAGTTTAATGCCAAGCGTTTGGAACTTGCGAAACATGTATGGGGTGTGATGAAGGATGCTGATTCAAGGGAATGTAGAAATTGCCATTCTTTTGATGCAATGAATAAAGCAGTACAACAGTCCCGCACTGCCCTTGTGCATAACTATGCGCAACAGAGGGGCAAGACCTGTATTGATTGCCATAAAGGTATTGCTCATAAGCTACCAGATGGTTATATGGCTTATAAGGGTGGCAATGATGAAGATCATGAATTTTACGAGCAAGAAAAATTATCGTGTTATCAATGTCATGTGGATATGCCGCAACCAGATAATGAGGATTGGGGTTTTTGATGAAGATATGGGTCGATGCGGATGCCTGTCCGGTTGTGGTTAAGGATATTCTGTTCAAGGCATCAATGCGTACCGGGGTGGCAATGACACTGGTAGCCAATCAATTTGTGCGTGTACCGAAATCACCCCTGATTAATATGTTGCAGGTTGGGGCTGGCTTTGATGTGGCGGATGATGAGATCGTGAAAAGACTGGAGGTGGGGGATCTGGTGATAACCAGTGACATTCCCCTGGCGGCAGAGGTTATCGAGAAGGGTGGCCATGCACTTAACCCCCGTGGTGAGTTGTATACTGTCGATAATATCCGTGCCCGATTAAACATGCGGGATTTTATGGATACTCTACGCGGTAGTGGGATCAGTACCGGTGGTCCACCGCCATTAAGTCAGAGTGATAGGCAGTCCTTTGCCAATCAACTGGATACATTCCTGACCCGATATAGTTAATCAGGACTCCCTTAACGTCGACGTGCGATACTAATCAGACCTAGCAGACCACTACCCAATAACCAGACGGCTGCGGGTACGGGTACGGCTGCAGGGGTTACATTCAGTGCGCTGATATAAAATTGATATTCATTTGAATTATATGAGCCACCCTCTGGATTCATATTGGTGAATATAAATTCGGTGCCGGTCAGAATGGTTGAGAATATATTGGTCAGGCTATAAGTTGTCGTTGTACCGCCATCTATAGTCATATCAAAGCTGCCCAGGAAGTTAGTACCATGACTGCCATTAACAAAGGTGGTTTGCTCAATATTAACCTCTTGATCAAAGGTTAATATCAAGTTTTCCAGATAGGTTACATTGTCATCTGAGCTGGGTGTGCATTGATAACTGCTAGTCAGGTTTTGACAGACACCAAGACCCGCATTACCTGAATCCAGATAGGCGTTGTAAGGGATGCTGCCATCGGGAGAGGAACCACTTGCACTGAGCTGGATACCGTCAACAGTATGTACGAAGGTGACATAGCCCCTTTCGTTGGCATTACCGAGTGCCTTGAAATCGAATATTGCCGCATTCGTTATTGAGCTAATAGACAGTAGGATTAACAGTATGGTGTACTTCACGCCCTGATTATTCATTTTGTGATCCTTGCAGATGGTGACTGGTTTTAATACTCTTGCATTAATTGTGCCATCATATTAAATTTCAATTAATACATGGTGTTACAGTTTATCCTTGTTTTTGTTTACACTCTAAAGTGTAATGTTTTACGACAAAAAATTATATATGTGGCCTGTGATTTATATAAATTTATTATTAATCAATAAGATATATTTGAATTGCGGTTGTTTGTTATTTTTACAAAAAAACACTGAGATCCTGATTTTTATTGTTTAAACCCTATTGTTGTATATAACTATATGTTTTTATTCGTTTATTATTATTTTTGTTGGTTTTTATTTGTGTAATTAATTCCGACATATTGCTTCTTTAGGCAATAATATAATGACTGTATTCTGAATTAGTATAGATAACCTTTGCTGCATAGTGGTTATTTGCGGTATTATCGATTCTACTTGAAAATGATTAAAAAGAACCTGATACCATTAATGCTGAACATATTAGACCGACTTGATGATATTCCTCTGCTACATGCAGCAATTAATAGCGTTGAAGATATTGTTACCATCTCCGATTCCACGGGTGTGATTATTTATACCAATGATGCCTTTAGTCGGATTACAGGCTATGACCGTAGTGAGGTTATTGGTGAGAAGACTAATTTACTCAAGTCGGGTGTGCAGGATGCGCTATTTTACAAACGGATGTGGGACGTGATTAGTACCGGGGAGGTTTTTGAGGGAACGTTGGTTAATCGCAGGAAGGATGGTAACTTTTATCATGAGTATAAGAGGGTAACTCCGGTACTGGATGAGCAGAGTGTGATTCTCTATTATATTTCAATCGGTAAGGATGTTACCGAGTCCGTGAATGATAAGGCCTATATCCATCGCTTGACTTATTTTGATGAGTTAACAGGTTTACCCAAGCTAGCTGTAGTCAAATTGCGTCTTGACGAACGTCTGCAGGATATGGACGTTAGTCAGCAAAAGCATACTATGTTGATGGTTTGCATCAATCAGATTAAACCTATCAAGGATGTTTATGGACAAGAGATTGCTGATGAACTGATTCGTAGCATGTCTACACAGATGCAGTCATTGTTACAAGATGCGGTGACGTTAACCTATATGGGGAGTGGGCGTTTTGGTGTTTTTCTCGAAGGTGTTTCAGATAATCATGATGTCGAGGAAAAGATTAAGCAAATCTTCTCGACGATTCATCTGGATGTCTCTTCAATCAATAAGGATATGACCATTACCTTTTCTGTTGGTATCAGTAACTATCCTGAGGATGGTATCTCGATTGAGCTATTACTGAAGAACGCAGGCCTGGCGATTACCCTGGGGAAAACGATTGATTACGAACATCAATATTATTTTTACACCTCGTTTCAGAGCAGTAAGCAGGAGAAGAATACCCTGTTGCTGGAGATTGAGTTATTGAGGGCGTTGGAGCGTGATGAATTTGTTTTGCATTATCAACCACAGGTAGATATTCAAACGGGTAAGATTACAGGTAGTGAAGCTTTGTTACGTTGGCAACACCCGGAACGCGGGATGGTGTTTCCGGATGAATTTATACCGGTGCTGGAGTCATCAGGTCTGATTGTTTCAGTAGGGAACTGGGTATTGCAGGAGGCCTGTCGACAGAATCAGTACTGGATACAGGAATGTGGTTATGAGTTGAGTGTTTCGGTGAATGTATCCGCAGTGCAGCTACAGACGGATGATTTCCCTGATCGGGTACTTTCTTCTTTATCGGATAGCAATATGCTATCGAGCGCGTTGGTGCTGGAGTTGACGGAAAGTGCCATGATAAAGAACCTCGGTAGGACTCAAGCACTTTTACGCACGTTGTCTAATATGGATATTAATATTGCGATTGATGATTTTGGTACGGGCTATTCTTCACTTTTATATTTAAAGGATCTACCTTTGTCATCATTGAAACTGGATAGAACCTTCTCCCAAAGTATGTGTGAGAATAAGAAAGATGAGGCTATTGCGGAGGCCATTGTCTCTATTGCCCGGTCTTTTGATTTGAAGGTTGTGGTGGAAGGGATTGAAACGCGTAAGCAGTTATCCAGGGTGT
Source organism: Gammaproteobacteria bacterium (assembly GCA_013151035.1). Lineage (NCBI taxonomy): Bacteria > Pseudomonadati > Pseudomonadota > Gammaproteobacteria > Gammaproteobacteria bacterium. The sequence continues at coordinate 15,744 of JAADJB010000009.1, read as the reverse complement.
ATCAATTAGGTTGTCATTCATTGCAAGGCTATTTATTTAGCCGTCCTCTAGCAGTGGATGATATGACAGTATTGCTGGAGAGTGGCAGACGCTTGTAATGGTATGACGATAGAGATATTACGGTTATGAAAAAAGGACGTGTGCTGGTAGCCGATGATGACAAGATCTTTTGTATGATGACTGCTGAGGTTCTGACGCGTAGTGGTTATAGCGTTATTACTGCCTCGAATGGTAAAGAGGCTGTTTACCGTTATCAGCAAGATACCCCGGATGTGATCTTGATGGATATTGATATGCCTGTTGTGGATGGTTTGCAGGCGGCAGAGATGATTAAGTCTCTGGCTGGAGATTTGTTTATTCCAATTCTGTTTCTTACGGGTACCGATGAGGATCGTGTTCTGGCGCGTTGTTTTGCTGCGGGTGGGGATGGTTTTATGGTCAAACCCTGCTCTAATTTGGCACTGAAGAGCAAGATCGATCAACTGTTAAGGGAAAAAGAATACCGGAGATCCACCCAGAGTCGTATTGATGAATTACATTCCATGGTTAATATTCTGCAAATTGAGCAGGAGGTGGCGGAACGTTTTTTTCAGCATATCAGTAATAGCCGCAAGCTTGATATGCCCGTTAATATTCAACATTACTCATCGCCCAAGGGTCTGGTTAGTGGAGATATTGCGTTATGTTCGGATGCGCCTTCCGGCAAACAATATGTGTTGGTGGGGGACTTTACCGGGCATGGATTACAGGCTGCGATGGGTGCTTTCTTTGTTTCAGAGTTATTTTATTCCATGGTGGAGGATGATGTTCCATTAAAGGATATTGTGTCCACGATTAATCGTCGTTTGCGGGAGGCGACACCGGGTGATTTTTATCTGGCAGCAACAGTGCTTGAGATTAACCATGAGACCCGTGAGATCCGTAGCTGGGCGGGTGCTTGTCCACCGGCATTAGTGTTTTCTTCAGAACGGGGTGTGTTAGCAAAGATTGAGTCAGATCATATGCCGTTGGGGATTCTGAATGATGAAGGTTTTGATGCCTTGACCCGGGATCAAGTGCTGCCATCGGATGCCTCAATCTTTTTATATACCGATGGTCTTGTTGAGGCCTCTAATGTTGATGGTGACATGTTTGGTGCCGATCGTATTGAGGCAATTCTCAAAGATAGCAAAAACAGTGATGAGCTATTTGATAATATCTTGAACCAGGTTAATTATTTTAGTGGAGGTTGTATGCAGAGTGATGATACGACCTTTGTTGAAGTGAAGTTCAGGTCTTAGAATATTCCCTGGAACATACCGGGCAATCAGGATCTCTGCGTAATTTTATACTGCGCCATTCCATGTGTAACGCATCAAGGATCATTAGCTGACCTGCCAGGGTCTGTCCCAGATCAAGTAATACCTTGAGGGTCTCCAGAGCCTGCATGCTGCCGATGATGCCGACTAAGGGGGAGAGGACTCCATTTTCACTGCAGGTCTGTTCCAGTTCGTCACCCTCGGTATAGAGACAGTGGTAGCACGGGCTATTATCCTTACCCGGTGTAAAGACACTGATTTGTCCCTCCATACGTATTGCTGCACCGGATATGAGCGGGATTTGTTGGCGTACGCAGGCGGCATTGATGGTAAAACGGGTATTAAAGTTATCACTGGCATCGACGACAGCATCGACCTGTTGCATGATGACTTCCAGCTCCTCTGCGTTGAGTCGGTGTGCGATGGTGTTAATCTTGATATCGGGATTAATGCCCTTAAGTGTATCCACTGCTGAATCCACCTTGTCACGGCCGATATCCTGTTGATGATGCAGTATTTGGCGTTGTAGATTAGAAAGATCGACCTGATCATCATCAGTAATGGTGATTTGTCCCACACCGGAGGCAGCCAGGTACATGGCTACGGGTGAGCCTAGTCCACCTGCGCCAATGATGAGTACATGCGACTGTAGCAGACGTTGTTGCCCCTCAATATCAATACCGGGAAGCATAATCTGGCGACTATAACGAAGGAGTTGCTGATCATTCATAGGTTAATTTGTCATTCTCGCGCAGGCGGGAATCCATTATCTTGAGGATAACTTAAAGATAACGCCGCCAGCAATCAGGGCGGCCATCTCTACAGCCGTGCGGCAATTTTTGATAACGCTTGATAAAGACTCGTTGGGTGGTGTCACTGTAGCCCAGAGTTTCACGCTGAGCGTCCTCGCTGTAGTAGTACAACGCACGTTTAAGTTTACAGAACAGATTGTTATCCAGGTGTAGCCCAATCTCGACTAAGAGTTCATCAATAATACGCAGGGAGATTAACTGGATGTCATAGCTGATATGGATGATGTCGTCACCTTCAGATGTCACTTTGAGGATGCCCTCGATATCACTTAATATCAGCGTCGCTGTTTGCGCCTGACTCGTATTCTCGTGTGGACCACGAAAACAGATCTTGCGATGTCGAATAAGCGTGTTTGCCTGATCGTCCATAGCTCCATCCTAACGGGTTTGTAATAATTATCAAGTTTTGTGGCAGGCAGGGGTTTGTTATTTTAACGGGATTACCGGCTATGCCGATGTGAATAACAAGGGCATAGCCGAGAGTAAATAATATTGTGTAATCAGATGGTTAGGTGGTATCTGATTGATCTTCTGAATGTCGTCGACTTACAGCTAGTAAACCAATCAGGCCAGAACCAAATAACCAGAGTGCGGCAGGTGCTGGAACGGCAGACATACTGGTGAGTTCAAGTGTGTTGAAGTCGATATTTATATTGTATGCCAGGAAGGGTCCTGCCAGCAGCGGCGATCCACCAATACCAATATCGCCATTGGTGGCATCGATGATCAGGTCATTGATGATAGGGAGTTGGCCACTGTGTGTATAATTAAGACTAACGGGTGGATTGACAGGTGTGGTATCAAAGGTTGTTGTTGCCAATGGTGAAGGGCCTACCGGATAGGTTATACCACCGGAGGGACCATAACTTTTCACTGTATTACTTGTTGCAGGAATAGCACCACCCAGACTACCATTAATGATTGATCCATTGCTCAAACCTGAGTTAATGGCATTGTTCAGTCCTGTTGCATCCCAGACCAGAGAAACGGGAACACCATAGATGCCATTCCAGTTAAACATACCATTAAATAATGCACGATTAGAGCCTATACCCTCCATCTCCATACCTACCCACGATAAAATGGATTCATTGAACCAGAAGGGAACCATGAGCAATGTACCTGCATCAAGTGTTGTATCATATTGCATGCTTCCCGTGACAGGTGTTCGGTTACCATTTGTACTATTACCCAGTTCGGAGATATTGGTAAAAAATTCGCCACTCGCTGTTACCATAGTAAATGTAGCGGTGTAATCGAATTCCAGAATTTGGCTGGATCCAGTGGTTGGTGTCAGCAAGAGACCGAGCGCTAAAGCTATCGAATTAAATGCTGGAATATTACGCTTGATAGAAGCTGTTTTGCAGGTAAGATCTAGGTGTTGATTTTTCATATCCAGGTATCCTTTTCTTGTATTGGTCAGTTCCTTGTTTACAATGCATATCATAATAAAGGGATAACCAATTTATGTGTTTATGCGAATGATGCAGCAACCATTTTCACTGCATTAAAAATAATAACACAGAAAAAGTATGGGGATAATGAATGGTTTGTTATTAATAATGCTGTGCCACACTTATACGGTTATTGCCTGCGATATCTCTTATTGTTGAGATGGATTGGTAGTTATTTAATTGCAGTGTTTTTTTTACAGTATTGCCTTGATCGTAACCATGTTCCAGTGCCAGCCAGCCGGCCGGTTTCAGGTGGGCTGGAGCCTGTTGAATGATCTTCCTGATGTCATCAAGCCCTGTTGCACCGGAACTGAGGGCACTGCGTGGTTCGAAGCGCACATCCCCTTGTAGCAGGTGAGGATCGGCCTCAGGGATGTAGGGAGGATTACTGACAATCAGATCAAAATCATATTGATCAACATCCTCCAGCCAATCATGTTGGCTGAAACTGATATTGTGGATATTGAGGCGTTCTGCATTACCTTGCGCGAGTGCCAGTGCCGCGACTGAATAGTCGGTTGCCAGTAGCTGCCAGTTGGGGCGTTCTTGCGCTAGTGCTAGGGCGATGGCACCACTGCCGGTGCCCAGGTCGGCTACCTTGATGGGTGTGTGTGGGAATTGATTAAGCACCCATTCAACCAGGGTCTCGGTATCCGGACGGGGGATCAGGGTAGTCGGGTTTACCTCCAGATCAAGTGACCAGAATTCACGCCGACCGGTGATGTAGGCAACGGGTTCACCGGCTAACCGGCGCGTGATCAGGTCTTCATAGCGATGATGCTGGTCATCGCTCAGGTGTTTTTCTGGCCAGGTATGGAGATAGCTACGGGGTTTGTTGATCAGGAAGCAGAGTAATACCTCGGCATCCAGATGAGCGCTGTTAGAAGATGGACTCAGTTGCTTGTGAGCCTGTTTTAATGCCTGTTGGATGGTTGGTGGGGACATAACGTATTGCTCGCTATAAGAGGATACTTAACATACTGCATCATAATGGATTCCCGCCTACGCGGGAATGACCGCTATTCGGTGTGTCGGTATCGCAAATGACGGTAGGGTGCGTACTACGCACCATAGATTCTAACCCTGTTGTAATTCAGTTAGTCGATCAGCCTGATCTTCATTGGTCAGCGGATCAATAATCAGATCAATCTTGCCCTGTAAAACCTCATCCAGTTTGTATAAGGTTAGATTAATACGATGGTCAGTCACGCGCCCCTGGGGGTAGTTATAGGTACGGATGCGTTCGGAACGATCACCACTACCTACCAGTTGGCGGCGTGTTTGTGCCTGTTCCGCCTGTTGTTTGTCTCGTTCGATGGTCTCCATCCTGGAGGTCAGCAGGGACATGGCACGGGCGCGATTTTTGTGCTGGGAGCGCTCGTCCTGACATTCGACAACGATACCACTGGGTAGATGAGTAATGCGTACCGCGGAATCGGTCTTGTTGATGTGCTGACCACCGGCGCCGGAGGCACGATAGGTATCAATGCGTAAATCAGACGGATTAATATCGACGGCCTCGCTTTCCTCAATCTCGGGCATGACGGCAACAGTGGCAGCCGAGGTATGAACACGTCCCTGGGATTCGGTCTCGGGGACGCGTTGAACCCGGTGTACACCGGATTCGAATTTGAGCCTGGAATAGGCACCCTCACCTTTAATACGCGCAATAATCTCTTTATAGCCACCGTGTTCACCTGCGTTTTCGCTGAGAATCTCAACCGGCCAGCGATGTTGTTCGGCATAGTAGCTATACATACGGAACAGGTTGCCAGCAAAGATAGCGGCCTCATCACCGCCGGTTCCGGCACGGATCTCAAGGAATACGCTGCGCTGGTCATTGGGGTCGACGGGTAATAACAGTTTTTGTAGTTCGAGCGAGAGTTCTTGTTGACGTTGTTTGCTGATAGCCAGTTCTTCTTCTGCCATCTCACGCAGTTCTGGGTCAGGGTCCTTGCTCATTTCCTCGGCTTCTTGTTGGTCTTTCGCAGCCTGTTGATGTTCCTCAAAGCATTTTACTACCGGGGTTAGTTGTGCATATTCTTTGGAAAACTCACGAAACTGATTCTGATCAGCAATGATCTCGGGTGAGGATAATAAAGCACCCAGTTCGATAAAGCGTTCAGACAGGGTCTCCAGTTTGCGGTTAATTGATGTGTTAATCAGCGTTTCCTCAGCGGTCTTTCGCTATCAGTAATTTGCGTGCCATGGCAATAAAATCGGTCTCACCATCGTAGCCCGCCTGGCGCAGTTGTGTACTGGGTTCATGGATGAGCTTGTTGGTTAAGGTATGAGCCATATATTGTAATACCTGTTCGGGATCCTTGCCGTTGTTTAATTGCTGCCGGGCTGTTTGCAGGACAAGATCACGTTGCTTTTCGGCATGGTTGCGATAGTCGCGTATGGTGGAGACAGATTGTAGTGAGCGTATCCAGCCAAGAAAATCCTCGGTGCGGTTGTCAACAATTTCCTGTGCCTGTTTGGCGGCTTCTTGTCGCGACTGGAGGTTGTCTTGAATGACCTCTTGCAGGTCATCGACGGTGTACAGGTAGATGTCTGCCAGATCACCAATTTCAGGTTCAATATCCCTCGGTACAGCAAGATCCACCATGAAAATGGGTTGTCGTTTACGTTGTTTGAGTACGCGTTCAACCATGCCCTTGCCGAGAATGGGTAATGGGCTTGCCGTTGATGAGATAACTATGTCGGCTTCAGGTAGGTGGTCTGGCATCTCTGACAGGCTAATCGCATAGGCATCAAATTGAGTCGCCAGGGTATGGGCGCGTTGAACGGTGCGATTGGCAACAATCATCTTGTTGAGACCATGTTGATGTAGATGCCTGGCGGTCAGTTCTATGGTTTCACCGGCACCGACAAGCAAGGCTGTTTTATTGTTCAAGTCACCAAATATCTGTCGTGCCAGGCTAACAGCAGCAAAGGCAACAGAGACCGGGCTAGAGCCAATGGCAGTATCTGTACGTACCTGCTTGGCAACAGAAAAGGTATGTTGAAATAATTTGCCGAGCAGATTGTGCATACAACCGGCACGCAAGGCATCCTGATAGGAGGCCTTAACCTGTCCGAGGATCTGTGGTTCACCCAGGATCATGGAGTTTAGCCCGGTGGCTACTTGAAGCAGATGTTGAATAGCACCCTGGTCACGATGCTGGTAGAGGAACGGAGTGAGTTTGTTGATGTCAATGTTGTGAAAGCGTGTGATCCAGTCAGTGATTGCCTTGTCTGCCGCTTCATCTCCACTACAATAGATCTCCATGCGGTTGCAGGTTGATAGAATAGCGACCTCATGAACACCCGGTTGGGTTGATAGTTGTTGTAGTGCTTCATTCATTTGCACAGGCGAAAAGGCGACCTTTTCGCGGATGTCCACGGGTGCTGTTTGATGATTGAGGCCGAGCGCAATGAGAGGCATGAGGTTTATCTGGATGTTAGTGTGAATTATACTGGTTTGGTACTAAAAGCGTGTATTGTATACGTTTAGTCTGCATATTGCATGACTGTGTGGATTTTTGGGGTATAGATTGAGATTAATGAAAAGAACAACAGGGATAAGACGATTACTGGTGATGCTTGGTTTCCCTCTGATATTGGTGGTGCAAGGAGGATGTGCGTTGCAACCCGCTTCTTCAAATCGCTCACTTGAAGTACCTGAAAAACGGGTGTTGGCATCTGATCCAGCGGAGTTATGGCCACAGGAAGTGCTCGGTGGCAAGGCGTTGTACGATATTCTTTTGGCAGAGATTGCAGGTAAGCGCGGTTATATCGGGGTTTCTTCCCGTCATTATATCGCTGCTGCACTGGCTTCACAGGATCCAAGATTATCTGCCAGGGCGATGCGTATTACACTGTATGCACGGGAATATGCTGCGGCTTTGAAGGTAGCAAAGCACTGGATTGCCCTGCAGCCGGATAATCCTGAACTTAGACGTTCCCTGGTTTATTTGTCGATGCGTACCGGGCAAGGTGATGAGGCGCTTGAACATCTGGTTTATTTGCTCAAGACAGCAGAAAACAGAGATGAGGTCTATCAAGGACTACAGGATATCTTGAGTGATAGTGATCCCTTGCTGGTGATGGAGCTTATGGCTGGCTTGCTGGAATTGTTCCCACAGGATGCATCAGCCCATCTGATGTATGCGCGTGTCAGTTTGCAATCGGAGTTATATGTCCTGGCACAAGAACATGCACAGCAAGCTATGATGCTTCGACCACAATGGGAAGACGCTATTGTACTGTCGATTCAGGCTCAGATTGGTGCCGGTAAAAAATCTCAGGCACTGGAAGAATTAATGCTGGCACTGAAGCGTCTGCCAGATTCGCTTGTTTTGCATCGTTTCTATGGTCAGTTATTGATGCTGGATAAGCAGCTACAGGCCGCCAGTGAACAATTTTTGTGGGTGTTATCAAGGCAGCCGGAAGATGCTGACTCCTTGACAGCACTCGGTCTGTTTGCGCTGGAAGATAAACGCATGGAGGTTGCCACAGGTTATTTTGCCCGCATGATGGCATTAAAAAATAGTGCGCGTTTTAATGCCTATTACTATATGGGACTGGTGGCACAAAAGTCAGGTCAAGGGACCCAGGCCGAGCAATGGCTGGAGAAGGTTACGCAGGGTAAATTCAGGGTTGAGGCGATTATCCAGCGGGCTGCTTTGTTGCAGCAACGTGGTGCATTGACAGAGGCGCGTAATTTATTACGTGGCATGGGTAAGGAGCAACCACAGGCTATTAGACGCTTGTTAATTGTCGAGAGTGGTTTGTTGATGCGTGCTGCTCGCTATGAGGATGCGATTGATGTCTTTAGTCAGGGTCTGGGTCGATGGCAGAATGATTTAACCTTACTCTATGGTCGTGCAGAGGCAGCAATGCAGGCTGGGCAGGTAAAACGTGCTGAAGAAGATTTGAAGGCCTTTCTTGAGTTACGTCCAGAGGACGGCAGTGCATTGAATACCCTGGGTTACCTTCTGTTGGAAAAGACAGATCGTTATCAGGAGGCTTTTATCTACATTGAACGTGCATTGGCTCTGATGCCTGATAATCAGGCGGTTATTGATAGTATGGGTTGGGCTTATTATCGTCTGGGTAATTATCAGCAGGCACTGGAATATCTGCAACAGGCCTATGCCATTACTGCTGAGGCTGAGATTGCAGCCCATCTGGGGGAAATCTTGTGGATGTTGGAGAGACAACAGGAAGCAGAGCAGATATGGCGTGATAGTTTGCAGCAATTTCCGGATGACCCCTATCTACAAGAGGTGATGCAGCGATTTCTACCATGAGTTTATTTTTTCGGGTTTTTTTTCTATCATTAGGTCTGGTTGCCTGTAGCACTATTCCGCAGGTGCCACCAGTGACGGCCTGGGAACCGCTGGACTGGACGCAGTGGCGTTTACAGGGACGTATGGCTCTGCGTTATCAGGATAAAAACTGGAATGTCAGTCTGCGTTGGCAACAATATCCAACAACATACAATATGGTGTTACAGGGGCCATTGGGTGTGGGTACGATTAGAATTGATGTGGACGAACAGCAGGCACACCTGACCGATAGTGATGGTCATCAGCAGGTGGCAGCGAGTGCGGAACAGTTACTCTACAATCAAACCGGAATGCGTCTGCCGTTATCAAGGTTACGTTATTGGGTGCTGGCAGATTACACTGTTATCAAGGCGGATGAGCAAACCCTGGATGCACAAGGTCGCCCTGTGAGTGTTGTGCAGGATGGTTGGATTATTCATTATAAACGTTATCAGGTGATCAATGGCTATGTGGTTCCTCGTCTGATTTATTTACAGGGCAAGGATGTGGAGTTGCGTCTTGTTATTGATCAGCTGGAGCCGTTGTTGAGCTCGAGGCATGAATAAATCGGCCTATTATGATCAGCTTGAGCCCTCTGGCCCTTGGCCGGCACCGGCTAAATTAAACCTGTTTTTGCACATTACCGGTCGTCGTGCCGATGGCATGCATGATCTGCAAACGGTGTTCCAGTTTATTGATTATAGTGATGAGTTAATCTTAAGACATCGGGCTGATGGACAGATATCTCGTCATCAGGGGCCGGTTGGAGTGCCTGTTGAGCAGGATTTATGTGTGCGGGCCGCAAAAATATTGCAACAGGCATTTGCGATTGAACATGGGGTCGATATTGAGCTGAATAAATGTCTGCCTATGGGAGCAGGTCTGGGCGGTGGGAGTTCAGATGCGGCGACGGTGCTTGTGGTGTTAAATCGCTTATGGAACATAGAGTTATCTGTTGATGAGCTGGCTATTCTGGGGCTGAAACTGGGCGCAGATGTGCCGGTCTTTGTACGGGGTATGGCGGCATTTGCCGAGGGTGTGGGTGAGAAATTAACCCCGGTTGAGTTGCCAGAACCCTGGTTTTTGGTGCTAATTCCGCCGGTAAATGTCTCTACAGCCAAGATTTTTTCCGATTCTGAATTGACACGGGATTCACAGACCATCAAAATATGCGACCTTCATGCTAACAAGCTTGGAAATGATTGTGAATCGGTAGTGCGTAAACACTATCCATTGGTAGCGGATGCTATTGATTGGTTAGCGCAATATGCACCAGCACGGATGACGGGTACCGGCGGCGGTATCTTTGCCTCCTTTGCGGATCATGCCAGTGCTTGTCGTGTGCAGGAAAAATTACCCTGGGGGTGGCAGAGTTTTGTTGCTGTTGCTCGTAATCGCTCACCATTATATGGAGCGTTGGCAGATCAGGGTTTATAATGGGGCGTGGCCAAGCGGTTAAGGCACTGGGTTTTGATCCCAGCACTCGCAGGTTCGAGTCCTGCCGCCCCAGCCAATTACAAGTAATTAATGAAGACGTTAAGAGGGTTGAACCGTGTCAGACACTGATAATCAGATGGTGGTTTTTACCGGAACGGCAAACCCGGTGCTGGCGCAGGCTATTGTTGATCACTTGAAGATACCGCTGGGCCGTGCAGTGGTCGGCAGTTTCAGTGATGGCGAGCTTCAGGTCGAGATATCCGAGAATGTGCGTGGCAAGGATGTCTTTATTGTGCAACCGACCTGTGCGCCGACCAATGATAATCTGATGGAATTACTGATTATGGTGGATGCATTACGTCGTGCCTCGGCCTGGCGTGTGACGACAGTCATCCCTTATTTCGGTTATGCCCGGCAGGATCGTCGACCGCGTGCCCTGCGAGTGCCGATTACAGCCAGAGTGGTGGCGCAGATGATTGGTAATGTGGGTGCTGATCGCGTATTAACGATAGATCTGCATGCGGATCAAATACAGGGGTTTTTCTCGGTACCGGTGGATAATGTCTATGCATCACCGATCCTGTTGGGGGATATCTGGCGCCAGAAATATCCTGATTTGATGGTGGTGTCACCGGATGTGGGTGGTGTGGTTCGTGCGCGTGCTATGGCCAAACGTCTGGATGATGCCGATCTGGCGATTATTGACAAGCGTCGGCCACGACCTAATGAAGCCAAGATTATGCACATCATTGGCGAGGTTAAGGGGCGTACCTGTGTTCTGGTGGATGATCTGGTGGATACCGCGGGTACCTTGTGTGCGGCAGCTAGTGCGCTGAAGGAACGTGGTGCGGTGAAGGTGGTGGCCTATTGTACCCATGCGGTGTTGTCAGGGGCAGCAATTGAGAATGTGACAAATTCAGAGCTGGATGAGTTGGTGGTAACTAACACCATCCCGTTGAGTAAAGAGGCTGAACAGTGCCCCTGCATACGTCAGTTGAGTATTGCCGAGATGCTGGGAGAGACCATGCGTCGTATCAGTGCCGAGGAATCGGTGAGTACCTTGTATATGGATTAATTTTTTTGAGGTTGGGGTTTCCCACCTTTTTATCACCTCCCTGGTCGCGGGCAGGTGTATTCAGACTGCCAAGGCAGTCGTTATTAGGAGAAGTAAGATGAGTCGTGTAAATTTTGAATTAGATGCCGAGTTGCGTGAGGACATGGGTAAGGGTGCGAGCCGCCGCCTGCGTCACGTTGGCAAGATCCCTGCCATTATCTATGGTGCTGGTAAGGATCCACAGTCCCTGACCCTGAGCCATAATCAGATCTTTCATAGTCTGGAGCATGAGGCTTTTTATTCGCATATCCTGACCGTTGATATTGCGGGTGATAAGCAGCCGGCAGTCTTGCGTGATGTGCAACGTCATCCCAGTAAGCCTGTTATTATGCATATTGATCTATTACGTGTCGATATGAACAAGAAGTTGCATGTCCATGTGCCTGTTCATATTACCGGTGGGGAAGAGGCCAAGGGTGTTAAGCAAGGTGGTGGTCTGTTGTCACATGATGCGACGGATATCTTTATTGAGTGTCTGCCCAAGGATCTACCCGAGTTTATTGCGGTTGATGTTACCGAACTGGATCTTGGTGAGTCGATTCACCTGTCGAGTATTACTTTGCCTGAAGGTGTGATTTCCCTGGATCTTGCGCGTGGTGAGGACCATGATTTGAGTGTTGTCTCGATCCATATCAAACGTGGTGGTGGTGATGAGGAGGAAGAAGTCTCTACAGAGGAAGAAACTCCTGAAGATGGCGCTAGCGAAGAATAAGTTCAGGTAGAGGTTTTTGACCGCTATTAAGCTTATTGTGGGACTGGGTAACCCCGGTTCCGAGTACCAATCGACCCGGCATAATGCCGGGTTTTGGTTGCTGGATCAGCTTGCCTTGCAACATCAATGTGTGCCCCGGCGTGAGACCCGTTTTCATGGTGAGCTTGGGCGTATTCATTGTGCCGGGCATGATTTTCGGGTGTTAAAGCCGGATACCTTTATGAATCGCAGTGGTCAGTCGGTTGCAGCGGCTACTCATTTTTTTCAGATTGATCGTCAACAGATCCTGGTGGTGCATGATGACCTGGATCTGGAACCGGGCGATGCGCGTCTGAAAAGAGCGGGTGGTCATGGTGGTCATAATGGTCTGCGGGACATGGTGAGTCATCTGGGTGGTAATGATTTTTTGCGCCTGCGTATTGGTATAGGTCATCCCGGGGATCGTAATCGGGTGGCTGATTACGTTTTGCATCGTCCAACAACGGATGAGCAGATTGCGATTGATCAGTCGATTGATGCAGCACTGTCAATATTGCCGATGGTGTTGGATGGTGATCTGGAAAAGGCGATGCATCGTTTGCATAGCAAGTAAGAGGTAATACAGTATGGGATTCAAATGTGGCATTGTTGGTTTACCGAATGTGGGTAAATCGACTTTATTCAACGCCCTGACCAAGGCGAGTATACAGGCAGAGAACTATCCCTTTTGTACCATTGATCCGAATGTGGGCATCGTCCCGGTACCGGATGTGCGATTGGATAAGCTGGCTGAGGTAGTTCAGCCCCAGCGCGTTTTGCCAACTGGAATGGAGTTCGTCGATATCGCCGGGCTGGTTGCCGGTGCCTCTAAAGGTGAGGGCCTGGGTAATAAGTTTCTGGGTAACATCCGTGAAACCGATGCAATCGTGCATGTAGTCCGTTGTTTCGAGGATGAGAATGTAATTCACGTTGCTGGCAAGATTGATCCTTTGGGTGATATTGAAGTGATCGAGACCGAGCTGGCACTAGCGGATATGGAAGCCGTCGAGCGGGCTGTGCTGCGTAGCAATAAGGTCGCCAAGAGTGGAGATAAGGATGCCAAAGCGCGCCTGGTCACACTGGATAAGGTACAAAAACAACTGGATGAGGGTCATGCCGTTCGTTTTCTGGATTTGAATGAGACGGAGCTGGAATATATCCATGAACTGCATCTGTTGACAAATAAACCTGTGCTTTATATCGCCAATGTGGCTGAGGATGGTTTTGAGAATAATCCTTACCTGGATCTGGTGAGCAAAAAGGCACAGGATGAGGGTGCTGAGATTGTTGCTGTTTGTGCAGCGATTGAGGCAGAACTGGTTGAGCTGGATGTTGATGAACAAAAGGAATTCTTGGATGAGTTGGGTCTGTCCGAGCCCGGTTTGAATCGCGTCATTCGTGCCGGTTATCATTTGTTGGGTCTACATACCTATTTTACCGCAGGGGTAAAAGAGGTGCGTGCCTGGACTATTCCTGTCGGTGCCACCGCACCCAAGGCTGCCGCTGTGATCCACACCGACTTCGAGAAGGGCTTTATTCGTGCCGAGGTAACCTCCTACGAGGACTTTATCGCGCATGATGGTGAACAGGGCGCACGTAAGGCGGGTCGCCTGCGTCTGGAAGGTAAGGATTACATTGTAGCGGATGGCGATGTGATGCATTTCCTGTTTAATGTGTAAACAGGCCTTCTCCGGTCTGGACATAGGCACGATATTCGCATAGAATTCGTGCTTCAGAAATTCGGCTTGTATTCACAGGTCGTTCTAAATATGGCTATGTAGCTCAGTTGGTTAGAGCACAGCATTCATAATGCTGGGGTCGGTGGTTCAAGTCCACCCATAGCCACCATATTTTATGGAAATATCAATAGGTTGTGGTTTTCCGCGATTAATGGAGGGCCTATTGTTTTGTTTGTGGCAACGTATTGGCAACAGTTTTTGGTGATGGGTTTATTTTTTGCTGTTGGCTGCCCTGTTAATTGTTTTATGTGGTAGGAATATTCTTCTTGTGGATGATTAGATTGATTAGGGATACGTACTTGATAGAAAGGTGTTCTCATGTGAGAATAGCTTAAAATAATCGTAATTAAATTATAGGGAAAGCAAGGAAGCTCAATGCGCTCATATTTAAAATCTTTAGTTGAAACCATTTTAGCTATTGCTGGTGTCATAGCTTTTGTAAATTGGTATGTGACTAATCAAGTTCCAAATTTAGAAGAATCTGGAGTATTGGCGGTTTTAATAATAGGGGTTCTTCTTTTTTATTATCTGGCTGCTTATTTGTTCTTAAGGGTAAGATGGGGAAGAAATAAAAAATATGCTGAAACTATAAAAGATATGAGTAATGGTTTTTCTGCAATTCATGCACTGAATAGAAGAAACCTCTCAACCACTACAGAAAAATACGCGTTTACACATTCGGCTATAATAGAGTTGTGTAATAATCTTGCTCATACAATGAATGTTATAACATCGGCAAGGTGTCATGTTTCCATTAAAGTCTTAATTCTTGATACAGATAATTTGTTTAATGAGCGGTATAAGGCAACAACATTTTGTCGTAGTACAGATAGTGCGAGAGGCAATAACGATAAAAATGAAAATGTTAAGCATTGGGTGGAAGAAAATACTGATTTCTTAGCTATATTTGAGGAAATTGAAAATGGTGCGGCCCCTTATTTTAAGGAAAATAATATTCCTTTCAGGTATGGCTATAAAAATTCTAGTTTTGCAGCTTATGGTCAGGTTGAAGGTAGTGGTTTCTTTAGTAGGCTCTTTCTGTGGAAGCCTCCTTATAAAAGTACCATGGTTGTGCCTATATGCCCATATCAAGCATCTAATAAAAAAGAATTGCTTGGTTTTGTTTGTGTTGATAGTCCTAAACGATTCGTATTTAAAGAAGACTATGATCTAGATTTGTTGAGAGGGGTTTCTGATGGTTTATATAATATTATCAAGGAGTTGTGGGTTGAGGATACAAAGCCGCCTCAAGTAGTTGTAGCTGAGGTCGAAGTACAGGATTAGTAAGATAGTTATATCTATCCCACCTAAAAGGGGATGTGGACATAAGTGGTAAAACAGTGTTTAATAAAAGCAATTGCGATAGGGAGATGATCAAATGACAGATTATGACTATGAAAGAATAAATAAAATATCTCTTAATTCTGTTACTGATGATGATTTTCGGTCAATAGTTACTGTAACAAGTGGTAACACAAGTCACAAAGTAAATGTTTTAGTATTCCCTGAAAGTTTTGAAGATGATATTAGAGAGCTTAATGCCGCAGTTGATGCTGAGGTATAAAAAATAGCTACAAAAAGATTTTATTAGGCTTCACCTCAATAACAGAGGTGAAGCCTTTTTTAATTGTATTTTGTGATTGATGATTATTAGGCTGAGTGTGCCTCTATAAGGTAAGCGCAAAATAAACCCCACTCTATACACCTGAAATAATTTTCTGCACTCTGTGGTTTTACAATCAGAGGAATAGAATATGTCCGATTCAAGCAAGGCAAACCTAACCGAACAACAAAGTCATTGGCTGACGATACTCACGGCCTGTAAAACATCGGGTCAAACAATGA